>NZ_JBHWCL010000092.1:0-37376 GCF_042735125.1 Kitasatospora sp. NPDC059599
GGGCGGTGTCCGGCGGGCGGCCGGCGGTGGGCGCGGCGGTGTCCGGCGGGCGGCCGGCGGTGGGCGGGGCGGTGTCCGGCGGGCGGTGGAACCGGGCGGGCCGGGCCTTCCCCTCCCCGGCCCGGACCGCCCGCGGGCCGCCTTGGCATGGGCATCGCGAGATGGCCGAAAGGCGTCGCCCTGCCCGGGAGGGCATCCGCATGCCCTCCCGGACTTCACCGCCGCCCGCGGGGATCGAGGCGGCGGCATCACCCGGCCCGCCGGGTCCTCGACGGCGGGCCGACCCACGACCACCAGCGAATCGCCGACCAGCCGGTCGGGCCAGGGGGCACGGCCGGGCGCACGTGAACACGGGACCGGAGCACGACGCTCCGGCGCGCGGGCCGATCGGCCGGATCCGAGTGGTCCGGACCAACCCCCGTGCGGCACCGGCGAGTGCGCGATCCCGCCATCCGGAATGCGACCTCTTAACCGTCGGAACGCGTCCGACTACTCTAGGTACTGCAGCTACGGCCCGGTGCCGCCCGGGCCCCGCGCACAAGGCCGCAGGAGGTGCAGCCGCCACCATGACCGTCAGCCCCCGTGGACCGAACGAACGGCTCGGCACGCTCCTGACCCTCGCCCAGATCAGCAACGCCGGGCTGGCCCGCCGGGTCAACGACCTCGGCGCGCAACGCGGGTTGACCCTGCGGTACGACAAGACCTCGGTGGCCCGCTGGGTGAGCAAGGGCATGGTCCCCCAGGGGCCCGTGCCGCACCTGATCGCCACCGCGATCGGCGGCAAGCTCGGCCGGCCCGTCCCGCTGGAGGAGATCGGCCTGGGTGACACCGACCCGGCGCCCGAACTCGGCCTGGCCTTCCCGCGCGACGTCGCCGAGGCGGTCCGCTCCGCCACCGACCTGTGGCGGGTCGACCTCGACCTGCGCCGGGGCCCCGGCGGCGGCCGGTGGAGCGACAGCCTGGCCGGCACCTTCTCGGTCGCCGCCTACGCGACGCCCGTCTCCCGCTGGCTGATCGCCCCGGCGGACGGCTCGGTGGCCCGCGAGGTGCCGCGTTCCCCGAGCGACACGTCCTCCTACCGGGTCGGCCACTCGGACGCCGCCAAGCTCCGCGAGGCCGCCCAGGAGGCCCGCCGCTGGGACTCCAAGTACGGTGGCGGGGACTGGCGTTCGTCGATGGTGCCGGAGTGTCTGCGGGTGGAGGCGGCGCCGCTGCTGCTGGCCTCGTACAGCGACGCGGTCGGCCGGGCGCTGTTCGGCGCGACGGCCGAACTGACCCGGCTGGCCGGGTGGATGGCCTTCGACACCGGACAGCACGAGGCCGCCCAGCGGTACTACATCCAGGCCCTGCGGCTGGCCCGGGCCGGCGCGGACGTGCCGCTCGGCGGCTACGTGCTGGCTTCGATGAGCCTGCAGGCCGGCTACCGGGGCTTCGCCGAGGAGGCGGTCGACCTGGCGCAGGCCGCACTGGAGCGCAACCGGGGTCTGGCCACCGCCCGCACCATGAGCTTCTTCCACCTGGTGGAGGCCCGGGCCCAGGCCAAGGCCCGCAACGCGGCAGCGTGTGCGACGGCGCTCGGAGCGGCGGAGAGCGCACTCGAACGAGCGCGCGCCGGGGATCCCGATCCGGCGTGGATCGACTTCTACGCCTACGACCGGCTCGCCGCCGACGCCGCCGAGTGCTTCCGCGACCTCGGAGTGCCCTCCAAGGTCCGGCAGTTCACCCGCGAGGCGCTGGCCACGCCCACCGAGGGCTTCGTCCGCTCGCACGGCCTGCGGCTGGTGGTCTCGGCGATGGCCGAGGCGGAGGCGGGCAACCTGGACGCCGCGGTCGCCGCGGGCGAACGCGCCGTCGAGGTGGCCGGCCGGATCTCCTCGCAGCGCAGCCGGGAGTACGTGGTGGAGATGCTGCGGCGGCTGGAGCCGTTCCACGGCGAGCGCCGGGTGCGGGAGCTGGCCGAGCGGGCGCGGGCGGTGATCGTCGCCCCGGCGTGAACGGCGGCGGGCCAGGGCAGTCAGGGCAGTCAGGGCAGTCAGGGCAGTCAGGGCAGTCAGGGCGGTGAACGACGGTCCGGACGGTGTAGGACGGCCTGACGATAAATGAGGTGCGACGGCGGGAGGGGCCTGGCTAGGGTCTCTCTCGTCCGGGTGCGCAGGCAGAGGTTACTTCCACTCCTAATGGGCAGGTCGCGGGTTCGAATCCCGTCACCGGCTTCGGGCCGGTGTAGCTCAGTGGCCAGAGCAGCTACGTCACCTCAGCCGTCTTGAACTCCGGACACCTACACGTGAATAGTTCGTCCGCACCTCCCGGTGCGACGGCAGCGGTTACTTCTGGTAGACGCCGGTTCTCCGGCGTAGCGGTTCGAGCCCGCGAAACACCGCCGCCGACCTGATCTCGGGAGGCAGCGCGCTCCGGAGTGCCCGGTGCGCAGGCGGGGGTTACTTCGGATCTTGGGGTTCCGGGTTCGAGTCCCGGGCGTGCCGTGCGCGAGCGCGGCCGCTAGCTCAATCGGGTAGAGCACAAGGCATACACCTCCGCCGACGTCGACCGTCCCACGGCCGGCACGATCTCGGGCACCCCGGACGCAGCATGCCTCCCTCCCACTGACACCAGCACACCGAGGGGGGCTGTCGTATGTCCAGGTTCAACATTCGCAAGAGCAAGGCGGGTCCGAGTTCGCCGGTGGCCACGACCGGGCAGCTCACCCGCAACCACAACGGCGGCGTCGGCCACGTCCGCGACCGCAAGTCCGAGCTGTTCCTGCTCGCGGTGGCCAACATGGTCGGCAAGGACACCTACTACGAGCACGGCGGCGACCGCGACGACCGCTACACCGCGCTCGTGCGCGAACTCGCCGTCGCCGAACCGGAGTGGACCCTCGGTCTGCTGCGCTGGCTGCGCTACGGCGCGCACATGCGCACCGCGGCCCTGGTGGGCGCCGCCGAGTTCACCCGGGCCCGGCTCGACGCGGGCGCCCACGGGCACTCCCGGCAGGCCGTCGCGGCGGTGCTGCGGCGCGCCGACGAGCCCGGCGAGCTGCTCGCCTACTGGACCTCGCGCTACGGCCGGGCGCTGCCCAAGCCGCTCAAGCGCGGCGTCGCGGACGCCGTCCGCCGCCTCTACGACGCCCGCTCGCTGCTCAAGTACGACACCGCGGGCAAGGGCTACCGCTTCGGCGACGTGATCGAGCTGACCCACCCCTCGCCGGACCCGGACAAGCCGTGGCAGGGCGCCCTGTTCGCGTACGCGCTGGACCGCCGGCACCGGCCGGAGGAGGCCGTCCCGCCCGCGGCCGACCCGCTGCTGACCGCGAACCGCGAACTGCTCGCGCTGCCCGTCGAGGAGCGTCGGGACGCGGTGACGGCCGAGGACGGCGCTGAGCGGCTGGCCGCCGCCGGGCTGACCTGGGAGGCGCTGGCGGGCTGGCTGCGGGGGCCGCTGGACGCGCCGGTCTGGGAGGCGGTCATCCCGTCGATGGGCCCGATGGCGCTGGTGCGCAACCTGCGCAACTTCGACCGGGCCGGGGTGTCGGACGCGGTCGCGGCCGAGGTGTGCCGCCGGATCTCCGACCGGGGCGAGGTGCGGCGCTCGCGCCAGTTCCCGTTCCGCTACCTGTCCGCGTACCGGCACGCGCCCTCGCTGCGCTGGGGGCACGCGCTGGAGACCGCGCTCGGCCACTCGCTGGCCAACGTGCCGGAGCTGCCGGGCCGGACGCTGGTCCTGGTGGACCGCTCCGGTTCGATGTTCGACCGGTCCGGCGGCCCGACCGAGCTCAACCGGGCCGACTCGGCGGCGATCTTCGGCACCGCGCTGAAGGTCCGCGCCGCCGAGGCGGACCTGGTCGAGTTCGGCACCACCAGCCGGGTGGTCGAGGTCGGCCGGGGCGAGGCGGTGCTGCGGGTGCTGGACCGTTTCTCCAGCCTCGGCGGCACCAACACCGCCGAAGCCGTCCGCACCCACTACCGGGGCCACGACCGGGTCGTGATCGTCACCGACGAGCAGACCGGACCGAACCACTGGGGCGGCGACCCGCTCGCCGCCGTCCCCGCTCACGTCCCCGTCTACACCTGGAACCTGGCCGGTTACGCCCCGGCCCACGGCGCCAGCGGCGGGGCGTACCGCCACACCTTCGGCGGCCTGAGCGACGCGGCCTTCCGCCTCATCCCCCTCCTGGAGGCCGGGGCGAACGCCCACTGGCCCTGGGAGGAGTAGCAGGACCGGCGGCCGGTGCGGCCGTCGGTCCGGCCGGACGGCCGGGAAGGGGTCCACGGGGGTGGTCCCTTCCCGGCCGTCCGGCGTCGCGGCGCGCAGCGTTCGCGCCCTCGACCCGTGCGGGGCGCCGTGGCAGCATCGGCGGCGGGGCGGCCGGGCGAGGCGAGGAGCTTGCGGTGGCGGACGAGGTCGACGTGCTGGTGGTGGGCGGCGGGATCGTCGGACTGGCCACGGCGTACGCGCTGACCCGGGCGCGGCCGGGGGCGCGGGTCGCGCTGCTGGAGAAGGAGTCCGGCTTCGCGACGCACCAGACCGGGCGCAACAGCGGAGTGATCCACAGCGGCGTCTACTACCGCCCCGGCTCGTACAAGGCCCGGTACGCCGTCGCGGGCGCCGCCGAACTGGTGGCGTTCTGCCGCGAGCAGGGCGTCCCGCACGAGGTGACCGGCAAGCTGATCGTGGCCACCGGCGCCGCCGAACTGCCCCGGCTGGCGGCGCTGGCGGAGCGCGGGCGGGCGAACGGCATCCCGGTCGCCGAACTGGACCGGGCCGGGATCGCCCGGTACGAACCGGAGGTGACCGGCATCGCCGGGCTGCACGTCGCCACCACCGGCGTCTGCGACTTCCCGGCCGTCGCCGCCGCCTACGCCCGGCTGGCCCGGGAGGCCGGCGCCGACCTGCGGACCGGCAGCGGGGTCCGGACGGTGGCCCGGCGCCGGGACGCGGTGACGGTGGGCACCGCCACCGGCGAGCTGCGCTGCCGGGTGCTGGTGAACTGCGCCGGGCTGCACAGCGACCGGATCGCCCGGCTGGCCGGGGACGAGACCGGCATGCGGATCGTGCCGTTCCGCGGCGAGTACTACGAACTGACCGAGCAGCGGAGGGACTTGGTGCGCGGCCTGGTCTACCCGGTGCCCGACCCGGCCTTTCCCTTCCTCGGCGTGCACCTCACCCGGGGCGTCCACGGGGACGTCCACGTCGGCCCGAACGCGGTGCCCGCGACGGCCCGCGAGGGGTACGACCGGCGCACCGTCAGCCCCCGCGACCTGGCCGGGACCCTGGCCTTCCCCGGTACCTGGCGGATCGCCCGCCGGCACTGGCGGTACGAACTCGGCGAGCTGCACCGCTCACTGTCCAAGCGGGCGTTCACCGCGGCCGTGCAGCGGCTGCTGCCCGCCGTCTCCGCCGAGGACCTGGTGCCCGCCACCGCCGGGGTGCGGGCCCAGGCGGTGGCCCGGGACGGCTCGCTGCTGGACGACTTCGCCTTCGCCGGCTTCGACCCGGCCGACCCGGGTTCCCCCCGCCGCGCGGTGCACGTGCTGAACGCCCCCTCCCCCGCCGCGACGGCCTCGCTGCCGATCGGCCGGGAGGTGGCCCGCCGGGCGCTGGCCGCCCTGGAGGCGGGCGGATGACCGGGCACGGGGGCGGACGGACCGGCGACGACAGCGGCCACCGCGGGCCCGGGGAGCGGACGGACCGGGCACCGGAAGCAGGCGGCCCGGGCACCGGAAGCAGGCGGACCGGCCGCGTGACCGGAACCCGGATGAGCCCCGTCACACACCCCGTCGGGCGCCCCGCGCGGCCCCGTAGACTCGGGGGATTGTGACTGCCACCGCCCCGATCCCCCAGCCCTCGCCGTCCGCCCGGATGTCCGCGGCGCCGGCCGCCTACCCCGCGCCGATGTACCCGCACAAGGCCACCGAGGCCCAGCACCGGGAACGCCGCATCCGCAGCTTCCAGCCGCGCCGGGGCCGGATGACCAACGCCCAGGCGAGCGCGCTGGACCGGAGCTGGGAGACCTACGGCATCCCGATCGACGGCACCCCGCTCGATCTGCGGGAGCTGTTCGGCGAGCTGCCGGTGACGCTGGAGATCGGCTTCGGCATGGGCGAGACCACCGCCGCGATGGCCGCCGCCGACCCGGCCATGGGCATCCTCGCCGCGGACGTGCACACCCCGGGCCACGGCAACCTGCTCGGACTGCTGGAGCGCGACGGCTCGGACAACGTCCGGACCGCCGCCGGCGACGCGGTCATCCTGCTGCGCGACATGATCCCGGACGCCTCGCTGGCCGGTCTGCGGGTCTTCTTCGCCGACCCGTGGCCCAAGCCCAAGCACCACAAGCGCCGGCTGGTCCAGTCCGGCTTCCTCGACCTGGTGCTGCCCCGGCTCGCCCCCGGCGCGCTGGTGCACTGCGCCACCGACTGGGAGCCGTACGCGGAGCAGATGCTGGAGGTGCTGTCCGCCTCGCCGGAGCTGGAGAACCTGCACCCCGAGGGTGACGGGACCGGCTGGCTGGAGCCCGCCGACCACCCGGACGGCAGCATCCCCGGTTACGCACCGCGACCGCAGTGGCGTCCGGTCACCAAGTTCGAACGGGCCGGGATCGCCAAGGGCCACGTGGTCCACGACCTGCTGTTCCGCCGCCGCTGACCCTCCGGCCGCCGTTCGAACGGCGGCCGCACGGCGACCGCGCCGACGCGCCCCGGGCGGACGGTTCGTCCCGAGTCCTCCCGGCGGACCGCCGCCGTGGCCTACCCTGTGCCGCATGGGCAGCCCGTCCGGCGGCGGGTCCCGGCCGACCGCCCGGACTGTCCGGACGGCTGTTCAGGTCGCCGCCTACGCACCGGAGACGGTCCCGCGCACCGGAGACACCCGGACCATCCCGGGCCCCCGGAAGCGCCGGGACCACCGCCTGCTGCCCCGGCCGGGCGGACCGCCGCCGGCGGCCGCGGACGCCCCCGCCACCGGCCGGCCGCCGGGCCGCCGCCGCTCCGTGGCGCTCTCCTCGGTCACCGCGACCGCCGTCCTCACCCTGATCGGCTGCGGGGTGCTGATCCTGCACCTGGTCCAGCGGCAGACCGGCACCGTCGGGCTGCTGGTCGGGCTGGGCCTGGCGATGGTGCCGCTGCCCTTCGTCCTGGGCGGACTGGCCTGGCTCAACCTCACCGCCCGGGTGCCGCTGCGGCACACCGTGTTCTGCCTCGGCTGGGGCGCCTGCGCCGCCACGACCGTCGCCATCCTCGCCAACAACTGGACGGCCGGCTACCTGACCAGGCACCAGGGGCGGCTCGGCGAACTGCTCGGCGCCGGGCTCGCCACCCCGGTGATCGAGGAGACCGCCAAGGCCACCGCGCTGCTGGTGCTGCTGCTGCCGTTCGGCCGACGACTGCGCTGCCGGGGCCGCCGCACCGGGCGCCCCTGCGCGCCGCTGCTGCGCAGGTCGTCCGAGCCCCGGTGCCCCCGCCCGTACCAGCGCCGCCCGGTCGGACCGCACGCCCGGGGCCGGCTGCGCCCGTACCTGCGGCCGCTGCCCTACCTCCGCCCGGCCCCGCCGTCCGGCGGCGCGCCGCACCGCCGCTCCCGGCCCCGCACCCTGGCCGCCGGGGTGGTGCTCGGCGGGATGACCGCGTGCGGCTTCGCCTTCACCGAGAACGTCCTCTACCTGGGGCGGGCCTTCACCAGCGACCAGCGGCAGCGACTGGACAGCATCGGCCTCGGCGATCCGCCCAGCCTGCGCGACTTCGACGGCACCGTGCAGACCTTCGTGCTGCGCGCCCTGCTCTCCCCGTTCGCCCACCCGCTGTTCACCGCGCTCACCGGCATCGGCCTGGCCGTCGCCCTGACCACCGGCCGGCGCCGGCTCGCCCGGCTGGCCGCACCGGCCGGGCTGCTGGCGGCGATGGTGCTGCACGGCACCTGGAACGCGGCCGCCGACCTCGGCACGGACGGCTTCCTGGTGGTGTACGCGGCGCTGATGGTGCCCTGCTTCGTCGCGCTGGTCTGCTTCGCGGCCTGGGCGAGGGCCCGCTCGGCCCGCCCGGACCGGCGCGCGGCGCGGGGCGGGCGGGGAACCGCCGGGCACTCCGTCGGGCGCTCCGTCGGGGCGGCCTGAAGCCCCCCGGCGGGCCGCCCGGGACCCGGCACCGGGGGCGGCCGGAGAACGGATTTCCCATCTCGGCGACTTCCACGTATTGTTGTGTTCACCGACGCGGGGTGGAGCAGCTCGGTAGCTCGCTGGGCTCATAACCCAGAGGTCGCAGGTTCAAATCCTGTCCCCGCTACTCAGTAGCCGAAAGGCCCGGAGGATTCTTCCTCCGGGCCTTTCGCGTTCCCCGGACAGTTCCGGGGCCGGGCGGTTCCGGGGTGCCGACTGCGGACCGCCCCGGCGAGGGCCGCGATTTAATCCGTTGCCCTCCCGCCGGTGGGCTGCCTATCGTGGCAGCACACTGAAAGGAGGTGATCCTGAGTTGAGTACTTTCGGGATGCGTGAGGTGGCTGCTCGCTAGAGCCGCCCCTGCCTGCGCAGGGTGAGGCCCACGGCCTCCGGCAGGCGAAATCCACAGCAGTCACCCGGCCCGCGGGCTCACCGGTACATCCCCGGTGCCTCGGCGCCTGGCCAGTGCACGGGCCGGCGCGGAGGAGCAGCCCGCGGGTCGTCTGCATTTCTCCCCCCGTGTCGCGACCGGGGGCGCCCATCGGTGCTCCGCAGGTCGCTGCTCCCCGTGTCGTAGCCGGGGCGCGCCCGGGACGTTCTCGTGATGGGGCCCCGGCGCCAGGGCTTGTCCGACAAGCCCTAGAGTCGGCGCGGGGTTCCGGAGCGGAGCGACACGGGCACAGGGGGTAGGGGATGGCGATGGCGAAGGCGCGACGGCCGGGCGGCGGTCCGGCGCTGCGGACGGCGCAGCGGGGTGCCACCGCAGTACTGGCCGGGACGGGGCTGGCCGGGCTGCTGCTGTTCGCGCTCGGCCGGGACCACGTCTGGCAGGCGCTCGGCGGCGGACTCGTGACGGCCGGCGCCTCGGCGGTGCTCGGCGGCGGGCTGGGCTTCCTGTTCGGGGTGCCGCGGGTGCGCGGCGGCTCGGAGCAGCCGCAGGGCTCGTACGTGCCGAACACCAATCTGGAGCAGGTCTCGGACTGGCTGACCAAGGTGCTGCTGGGCGTCGGCCTGACCCAGCTCGGTTCGCTCGGCGAGCGGCTGCACGGACTCGGGACGGCGCTGGCGCCCGTGCTCGGCGGTGGTGACGCCGCGGTGCCGTTCGCGGCGGCGCTGGTGCTCTACTTCCTGGTCCTCGGCTTCCTGGCGGGCTGGCTGGTGACCAGGCTCGCGCTGCCGCAGGTGCTGAACGACGCCGACCGGGCCCTCGACCTCTTCCTCGCCGGGCAGGACCGCGACCGGCACGGCGACAAGGTGGGTGCGGACGACCTGCGGGTCCGCGCGATGCAGCAGCTCGGGCTGCTGGGCGGCAGCGCGGAGCACCCCGCCGCGCTGGCCGGGCAGTTGCCGCCCGCCGCGGACTCACCGGCCGGGCCGGAGGGCGTGGTGGCCGAGGTCCGCTCGACCGCCCGGCGTTCGGCGCTGACCGCCGACCAGGTGCGGGACCTCTTCGCGGACGGCTCCGAGGGGCGGCGGATCCAGGCGCTCGCGCTGATGCAGGGCGACCCGTCGCTGGCGGACCTGGCGAGCGTGCTGGAGGCGATCGAGCACCCGCGGTCGGGCTTCGAGCAGTACCACGCGCTGCTGGCCGCCCGGGGGCTGCTCTCCCGGCTGCCGGCCGCCGGGGCGCAGCGGCTGCGGGACGCGGTGGCGGCGCAGCTGGTCGATCCGCGGGGCATTCCGTACGCGTCGGACCGCAGTTGGCTGGCGGAGAAGATCCTGTCCCGGCTGCAGGTGACGGCCTTCGTCCCGGCGCAGCCGTCCGGCCCTGCCGTACCGGCCGGGTCCGCAGGTCCGGCCGGTCCGGCCGGGGGCGCAGGTCCGGCCGGGGACGCAGGTCCGGCCGGGGGCGCAGGGGACTCAGGTCCCGCCGGGGGCGGTTCCTAGACGGTGAAGCGCAGTTCGGGCTGCTCCCAGGGGGTCCTGGGCTGCGGCGGCCGGGTGCCGGTGCGCTCGGCGCCCATCCGCAGGTAGAAGGGCTCGGCGGGCGGGTGGGACACGACCTTGACCGCGCTGATCCCCGTGGCCCGGGCACGGTCGAGCATGTCCGTGATCAGCTGCCGTCCGATGCCGAGTCCCTGGGCCGGGTCGGCGACGAACATCAGGTCCAGTTCGGCCGGTTCGCGGATCAGTGCGTAGAAGCCGAGCAGTCGGTCGTCGGCGCCGTCGACGGCCATCCGCACCTCGTGCCGGGCGAGGTAGTCGGGTGTCACCCGGTAGCCGTCGATCATGGCGGCGTAGGCGCCGCGGTAGGCGGCGGAGGCCTGGATCAGCTCGGTGAGCCGGTCGGCGTCGGCTGCTCCGGCCCGCCGGATCGTGATCTCGCTCATGCGGCGAGTATAGGAGTGACACCCATGAATGACCATTACATTCCGGCTCGGCGGCGGCGACGGTCGGCCGCCCTCAGCACCAGGACGCGACGGGTGCGGCCGTCCTCCGCGCGGGGGAAGCGGCGGACCTCACTGGCGATCCGGCACTCGCCGAGCGCGTACCGCAGCGGGTCGAGGTGCCCGCAGCGGCGGCCGTGCCCGTCGTGCAGCGGCTGGACCCGGACCTCGCCGTCCGGCGAGGTGACCCGGACCAGTTCGATCAGGGCGGCCAACTGACGCTCCGGACCGAAGAGTTCGGGATAGGCGAAGAGCAGGTAGCAGCTCAGGGTGAGGGCGAAGGTGCCGTCCGCGAACGGCAGCCTGGGCAGCGCGGCGGCCACGTAGCGCTGCGGGTGCGCGGCCGAGTCGGCGGCGAACAGCAGGCGGGCCCGGTCCCAGCTGCGCAGGTAGCGCTCGGGCCGGTGCGGGAGCGGCGAGGGGTAGAGGAACGGGCGGGCGGCCATCGCGCCGGCCATCGCCGCCCGGGCGGTCAGGGCACGGTCCGCGACCACCGGCAGCGGCAGCGCGTACGCCGGGTCCGCGGCGATCACCCGGCAGCCCAGTCCGCGCGCCTCGGCGGCCAGGCCGGCCGCGCCGCCGGGGCAGTCCAGCAGCGGCCCGGGGAGGGCGGCGAGCTGGGCCCGGGTGAGGTCGAACAGGGCGCAGTACTCGTCCAGCGGACGGGAGGTGACCAGGACGTCCGGGGGTTCGGGGGGAATGCCTGCGACGGCCACCCGGTCATCCGAACACGCGGCGGCCCCGGCCGCATCCGGAGTGCGGACGGGGCCGGGGCCCGGTGGTCGGCCCGTCGCCGACGGCGGTGTTCAGCGGCCCAGCAGGCCCTGGGCGGCGGCCCGGTTGACGTTGGTCAGCCCGCGGACCAGCTGCGCGGTGAGGAAGACCAGCACCACCCCGACCAGCGAGAACCCGGCGATCTGCCACATCCCCTCGATGTAGTAGACGTGCTGGACGTGGTGGCCGTCGGTGTAGTCGAACAGCTTGTACCCGCGCCAGTCGGTGTAGGTCGGGAACACCCAGTGGTAGACGGGGTAGAGCGCCATCGCCCAGCCGACCAGCAGGAACGCCAGCGTCATGGTGAAGCTGAAGACGGCCCAGGGGAACATCACCACCTGGTGCAGCGCGGCCTTCCAGCCCGCGCCGTCCGCCAGCCGCGCGGTGATCGCGCCCCAGGCGCCCGGACGGACCGGGCGCACCGGCTTCGGGCCGGGGACGTCCAGGGCCAGCATGCCGCGCGCCCGGGCCCGCTCCAGCCGGCCGAAGCCGCGGCCGGCGGCGGTCAGGCCGGCCAGCACCGGCAGGCCGAGGACGGTGATGAAGGTGCCCAGGCCGAGGCAGAACAGGGTGATCGCGACGGCGAAGCCGGCGATCGCCACCGGCAGGCCGCTGAGCACGTAGCCGATCTCGCGGTAGTAGTGCGCGGAGAACGGCGCCGCCCAGAAGACGGGCGGCCGCTCGGTCCGACGGGCGCGGTCGGCGCGCGGGTCGTCGGCGTGCGGGTCGGCGGCGTGCGGGTCGTCGCCGTATCCGCCCAGGAGGTCCCCCGCGTACTCCAGCGTGCTTCGGCTGCTGCTCATGTCCCGGCCCCCGGCCCTCGTCCTGACGTCGTCCGCGTTCGCTGACGTCGTACAGTCTGGCGGGACCGGTGGGTCGGGGGGCATCCGGAGGCCTGGCGGATCGGGGGTGGGGTTAACCCCCCGCCCGCGGGCCCGCCGGTCGCGGGCCGGCTCGGCGGAGGCCGCTCGCCCGGTTCAGCCGGTCGGACCCGGCCACTCGTCGACGAGCAACGCGTAGCGGTACGAGTCGGACCAGGCGCCGTCCTTGAACCGGTCCTGCCGCGCCCGCCCCTCCAGCCGGAACCCGAGCTTGGTGAGCACCCTGGCGGAGGCCGTGTTGTCCACGTCGACCCGGGCCGCCAGCCGGTGCAGGTCCAGGGTCCGGAAGGCGAAGTCGCAGAGCAGGCCGGTGATCTCGCCCGCGTAGCCGTGGCCCCAGGACGCGCGGCCGAGGACGTAGCCGAGGTGGGCGGAGCGGTACGTCCCGAGCGTGAGCGAGGCGTGCCCGATCGGCGTCGCGTCCTGCGGGTCCTCGGCGTCGGCGAGCCTGGTGACGGCGAGCCGGTAGGTGTCCCGCTCCTCGGCCATCGCCTGCTCCAGGTAGAGCTCGATCTGGTCGGCGCAGGACTCGCGGTCGCAGGGTTCGAAGGGCAGGTGGCGGGTGACCTCCGGGTCGCCGAACAGCGCGTGCAGGGCGTCCACGTCGCCGTCGGTGTGGTGGTACTCGCGGATGGCCAGCCGGGGGCCGACGAGTCGTACGGGGACCATGGCTGCCGACCCTACCGGCCCCCGGCGACTACCGTTCGGACTATGAACGACGAAGACCTGCGGCTCGCCCCGCGCACCAGGGCCGCCGACCTGCTCGCCTGGGCGGCCGATCAGGGCCGCACGCCGGTGGCCGAGGGGCCGCTGCGCGCGGTGCTGGCGCTGCTGGAGCTGGGCGGGAGCAGGATGCACGACGGCTGGCCCGAACTGACCTCCGACGCGGTGGAGCACCTGCTGTACGAGCGGCTCCACCTGTACGTCCAACCCCTGCCCGAGGAGGACCCGCTCGCGTACGGCGACGCCGTCCGGCTGCTGATCGACCACCAGCGGGCGGCCCGGCGGCTCAACGCCAAGCGCCAGGAGCGGCTGCACGCGGAGGCCGAGTGGCAGGGCGAGGTCGCGGCCGGGCTGCTGCGCCGCGCCGACCTGGTGACCTGGCCCCGGCTGTACACACTGCTGCTGCACGCGTACGGGGTCGACGTCGCGGACGGGGCGGCGGTGCGGGACTGGCTGGCCGGTTTCGGGGAGCTCGCCGAGGAGGAACGGCTGGCCGCGTACGAGGCGCTGGCGCCGGCCGGCTGGCTGGACGAGCCGGACGAGCAGGGCTGGGGACCGGGCCGGGTGCTGTCGGTCGGCATGGCCACGGACGGCGCGCGGCGACTGCTGGAGCAGGGCCTGATGCGGCGCAGCTACCGCAACCTGGCCGAGCTGAACGCGCTCGGCCGGCCGATGCCGGACGAACTGACCGGTGACTTCGGGCAGTTCGAGGAAGCGGCGGTCGACGCGGCGCTCGACCTGTTCGGGGTGTGGACGGTGCCGGGGCTGCCGCGGCTGCTGGTGGAGGAGTTCCCGGAGCTGGCGCCGGAGCCGGGCCCGGAGGAGATCGACGCGTACCTGGCGCAGCTGCCCGCGGAGGAGTGAGACGTCGTGACGGAGCCCCCGGTCGTCGCGTACGACCGGGGGCTCCGCACTGCTTCGGGGGCTGCCCGGGGTGCTCCGGGGGCTCCGCGCGCTTCCGGGGCCCCGGCAGAGGGTCCGCTACGGGGTGAGGCCGCGCTGCTGGAGCCAGGGCTCGGGGTCGACCGGGGCGCCGCCGCCGGGGCGGACCTCCAGGTGCAGGTGCGGGCCGGTGACGTTGCCGGTGGCACCGACCTTGCCGATCTGCTGGCCCGAGGTGACCTGGCCGGCGCCCTTGATGATCGAGGAGAGGTGGCAGTACCAGATCTCGGTGCCGTCGGGCAGCGTCTCGACGATCCGGTAGCCGTAGGAGCCGGACCAGCCGGCCGAGGTGATGGTGCCCTGGCCGAGCGCGTACACCGCGGTGCCGGTGTCGGCGGCGAAGTCCAGGCCGGTGTGCACGTTGGCCCAGTAGCGGGCGCTCTGGCCGTAGTGGGCGGAGAGCCGGTAGTCCTTCACCGGCAGGGTGAGGGCGGCGGCGCGCTTGGCCTCGGCCTCCTTGGCGGCGGCCTTGGCCTCGGCTTCCTTGGCGGCGGCCTTGGCCTCGGCCTCCTGCGCGGCCTGCACGCGGGCGCCCTCCTCCGCGGCGGTGCGCTGGCTGTCGGCCTGCTGCTGGATGCGGGCGGCGAGCGCGAGGCCGGGGTCGGCGGAGAGGGCGACCGGGGTCTCGTCCGGGGCCTCGACGGCGGGGGCGGCGGCCGGGGTGGCCGAGGCGAAGCCGGTGGCGCCCAGGGTGGCGGCGACCGCGGTGACGCCGAGCAGCGGGGAGGCGCCGCGGGTCTGACGCGGCATCCGGTGCCGGTTGGTCTCGACCTCGGGGCCGAAGGCCTCGGGCGCGTCCGCGCCGGGGTGGTCGAGGAGCTGGGTACCGGCTGCGGGGCCGGCCGGGTGTGCCGGGGTGTGCGTCGACGCCACGGAGGCGCGCTCCTTTCCTTCCTTCGCGCCTACCGGGTTAGCTGACGGGTTCGGAGCAGGAAGGTCTCCTACGGCCGGGCCGGGGCCCCGCCGATTCACCCCAAGGAACGTGGTTCCCCGGCTCCCTGACCTGCCCGGAGGCCGGCCGACGGGATTAGGCGACGGCGCACGGTGCCGTCTGGGTACGGCGTTGACGACCGCGCTGCGTTATCAAACGTTAATCCTAGGGCGCTCCGATTCCAAGCCATCCGTCCGGGACGACCGCGGAGCGGATGATCGGACGTCAACGAACGACCCCTCATGCGAGCACCCCATCTGAGTACCCCTACTCATGTGCGGTCACACCGGGCGGCCGCATCCTGGCGCCATGAGCGCACCGATGCAGAACCGCACCACGGCCGCGTACTACGTCCAGGCCATCCTCTCCTTCGCCCTGTCGGGCACCGCCGTCGCGGTCGGGATCGCCTACCTGCCGGTCGGCGGGTGGACGCGGGCCTTCCTCGGGATCGGCCTCCTCTACACCGTCACCTCCGCGTTCACCCTGGCGAAGGTGGTCCGGGACCGGCACGAGTCGAACGAGATCGTCAGCCGGGTCGACCAGGCCCGGCTGGACAAGCTGCTCAGCGAGCACGACCCGTTCAGGGTCGAGGGGGCCTGAGGCGGGAGCGCCCGACCTCCTCCCGCGCCCGGACGCTTGACAGCTAAGGCTATTAGCCTTAGCTTTATGGCTATCGGCAGCACCGCCGATGCCCGCGACGGCGGACCGAGGAGGCCCACCATGAACGCCACCGACACCCCCGACACCCAGTACCTGGCCCTGCCCGGCGGGCGCATCGCCTTCGACGACACCCGGCAGGGCGACGGCACCCCCGTCGTCCTGCTCCCCGGCATGCTCGACAGCCGGGCCGCGTACCGGCACCTCCGCCCCCTGCTCGTCGCCGCCGGCCACCGGGTCGTCACCGTGGACCTGCGCGGCTTCGGCGAATCCTCCATCGCCTGGGACGACTACGGCCCGGCCGCCATCGCCGACGACGTCCTCGCCCTCCTCGACCACCTCGGCATCGAACGCGCCGTCCTCGCCGGGAACTCCTACACCGGCGCCACCGTCGTCAAGGCCGCCGGGGACGCGCCCGAGCGGGTCGCCGGAATCGTCCTGATCGACGCCTTCGTCGAGAACCCGCAGCCGGGCGCCCTCATGCGCGGCGCCCTGCGCCTGATGGGCGCGGCAATCGTCCACTGGCCCGCCTTCTGGGGCTTCTACCTGCGCCGGATGGCCTTCCCCGGCGCCAAGCCCGCCGACTTCGACGCGTACGTGAACGGGCTGGTCGCCGCCCTGCGCACCCCCGGCCGCAAGACCGCCACCCGCGGCTACGTCAGCGGGGACTCCGCGCCGGCCGGCTGGACCGCCGCAGTGCGGTGCCCGGCACTCGTGGTCATGGGCAGCAAGGACCCCGACTTCCCGAAGCCCGAACTCGTCGCCGACCGGCAGGTCGCGGCACTCGGCGCGCGGAAGGCGATGATCGAGGGATCCGGGCACTACCCGATGGCCGACGCCCCGCAGGCCACCGCGGACGCCCTGCTGCCCTTCCTCGCCGAACTCGCCTGACCGCCGGCGCCCGACGTTCCCCGCCGGCGCCCGACAGATTCCCCGCCCGACTCCCGTACGGAGAACCCGAAGCCATGCCCCGCGTAGGACTGACCCCCGACCAGGTCGTCGACCACGCCCTCGCCCTCATCGACGAACAGGGCACCGAAGCACTGACCCTGGCCGCGGTCGCCGCCCGCGCCGGGGTCGCCACCCCCTCCCTGTACAAGCACGTCAGCGGCGGCCTCGCCGAACTGCGGCGGATGATCGCCGTCCGGGTCACCGAGGAACTCGCCGACCGCCTCGCGGACGCCGCGGTCGGCCGCAGCGGCGACGACGCCGTGGCCGCCGTCCTGCGCGCCTACCACGCCTACGCCACCGAGCGCCCGCACCGCTACAACGCCCTCCCCCAGGCCCCGCAGCCCGACGACGACCTGGCCCGGGCCGCCACCCGGCTCGTCGGCGTGATCATCGCCGTCCTGCGGGAGTACGGCCTCGACGGCTCCGAGGCGATCCACGCCGCCCGCACCGTCCGCTCCCTCGCCCACGGCTTCGCCTCCCTCACCACCGCCGGCGCCTTCCGGCTCTCCGAGGACCTCGCCACCACCCAGGAGCGCCTCATCACCACCCTGACCACCGGCCTCCGCAGCTGGCCCGCGTAGCAGGCCGGGCAGTCGGGGCGGCCGGCGGCCGGTCCTGATGCCGTACGGGTGGCCGCCGTCGGCGCTGCCGCTGCGTCCGGTGCGCGCGGTGGCGCAGGACGTCCCGGACAACCGGACCCCGGTGCTGGTGCCGGTGCCGGTGCCGGTGCGGCGGCTCGGTCACCCCTCACCGTCCGGGGAAATGGGGTATTAAGAATCAGTGCCCCCCTCCGAGGACGAGAACCGGACACCGGACGAGAACCGGACGCCGGACCGGCGACGGACCCCACTGAGCAGTCCGACCGCCCGCAGTGCGATGCGCTGCGTGCGCCTGCTGCTCGGCTGCGCCGACGCGGCCGAACTGCTGGGCACCGTCCTGGCCGAGGGCCCGGTGTGGATCACCGGCGAGGGTTCCGCGCTCTACCTGCTGGATTCGGCGGGCATGCTCCGGCTGACCGTCTCGCACGGGCTGCCGGACTGGGCGCACGAGCGGTACAGCGTGGTCGATCCGGCCGGTGAGCTGCCCGCCGCGATGGCCCTGCGGCTGCGCCGCCCGTACCTGTTGAGCCCGGAGCACACCAGCGTCGACTACCCGAACCGGAACACCGGCATGGGCACCGGGATGGTCGCCGTGATCACCCTGCCGATGGTCGTGGACGAGCGGCCGGTCGGCGTGCTCGCGCTGGCCCTGGCCCACCGGGGCACCGTCCCCCGCCGTGACCTGGACGTCCTGGAGACGATCGCCGAGGCCTGCGCGCACCGGCTCTCCCACCTGCTGGACCACGCGGACGCCCGGCTCCCGCGGGACGCCCGTTCGCCGCACGGCGTCCGGTTATCCGACGGCCCGGCGCCGGAGGGGGCGGACGCGCTCCCCGCCGGGCTGGCCCACCCGCTGCTGTCACTCGCCGTCCGGTCCGCCGGGCACGGCGCGTTCGAGCGCGACCTGGTCACCGGGGAGAGCTTCTGGGACGCCGCGGCGTTCCGGGTGACCGGCCGGCCGGTGTCCCCGGACGGTGCCGCCCCCGAGCTGGACCGGCTGGTCCATCCGGAGGACCTGCCGGACGTGCAGGCCGCGCTCGCGGAGGCGCTGGCCGCCGGCGGGCGTTACCGGATCGGCTACCGGGTGCTGCGCCACGACGGCGGGGTGGCGCAGGTGGAGGAGTCCGGCGAGGTGATGCTGGACGTGCACGGGCGGCCGGTGCGGATCGCCGGGCTGCTCGCGGACGTCGGGCACCGGGAGCGGCCGCCGGCCGACGAGGGGGCTTCGCCGGGCGCAGCCCGGACGGCGCTGCTGCTGGCGCTCACCCGGGCCCTGTCGCGGGCGGTGACCGTCCGGGACGTCACCACCGCGGTGACCGACATCGTCCGCCCGGCCCTCGGCGCCGCGGGCATCGTCCTCGACCTGGTGGACGAGGGCCGGCTGCTGCCCGTGTCGCACACCGTCTACGGGGGGCCGCGCCGCACCGAGCTCACCCGGCTGGCGGACCTGTCGGAGTCCGTGATGCAGCGTTCGCTGGCCCGTTCCGCCCCGCTGTTCAGCGAGCCCTCCGCCGCCCGCGCCCGGCGGGACCCGCTCGCCCCGGCCGCCTGGGCGGTGCTGCCGCTGGTCGCTTCCGGGCAGCAGGTCGGCTCCTGCCTGATCACCTTCGCCGCCGAGCGGGCGTTCAGCCGCGAGGACCGCACCCTGTACTCGGCCTTCGCCGGCATCCTCGCGCAGTCCCTGGAGCGGGCCCGGCTGTACGACACGCATCACCACCGGGCCACCGAGCTGCAGCGGGCGATGCTGCCGCGCACCCTGCCCCGGTTGCCGGGGGTCGCCAGCGCCGCCCGCTACCTGCCGAGCACCGAGGGGATGCAGATCGGCGGTGACTGGTACGACCTGCTGCGGCTGCCGGACGGCCGGATCGGGCTGGTGATCGGGGACGTCCAGGGGCACAACGCCGAGGCCACCGCCGTGATGGGCCAACTGCGCAGCGGCCTGCGGGCGTACGCGACGGACGGGCACGACCCGGCCGCCACGCTGACCCGCACCAGCCGGCTGCTGTCCGAGCTGGACACCGACCTGTTCGCGACCTGCCTCTACCTGACGCTGGACCCGGCCGACGGCGAGCTGACGGCGGCCCGGGCCGGGCACCCGTCGCCGGTGCGGATCACCGCCGGTGCCCGGGCCGTGGAGCTGGACCTGCCGGGCGGGCCGCCGCTGGGGGTGGACCCGGACCTGCCGTACCCGCTGGCGGTGGACCGGCTGGCGGGCGGCGAGACGCTGCTGGCGTACACGGACGGGCTGGTCGAGGACCGCGAGGAGGACTACGACGAGTCGGTGCAGCGGATGCTCGGCGGGCTGGAGCTGTGGGCCCGGCAGGCCGGACCGGGCCGGATCGGTCCGGCGCCCGCGCTGGAGCGGCTGGCCGACCTGCTCACCCTGAACGTCACGGAGCGGCGGTCCCGGCCGGATGACGTGGCACTGCTGCTCCTGCACCGAATG
This sequence comes from Kitasatospora sp. NPDC059599, assembly GCF_042735125.1. Lineage (NCBI taxonomy): Bacteria > Bacillati > Actinomycetota > Actinomycetes > Kitasatosporales > Streptomycetaceae > Kitasatospora > Kitasatospora sp. NPDC059599. The sequence goes on from NZ_JBHWCL010000092.1 coordinate 19,441, forward strand.
TCACCACTTCCGTAACATCCTGCACACACATCCCACACACCCCCTGGCGCGAATCGGCCATCGGGCCCACCGGCGGCCCGTCCCGACCGCCCCGACGGGGCCCGGCCGACCCCTCGCCAGCTGCGGCGATCGCGGGCGAACGAGTCCGGATTGAGGCCGGATTGACTCGATTTTGACGAGATCCGGTCACTTGGCGAGATCCGTTCACACCTTCGTAGGATCATCACCCTAGAATTCGCGGCGTGACGATGACTCAGTGGTCCGTAACGGCAACCGGCGTACTCGCCGTCCTCGCCCTCGTGGCCGCCGCGCGGTACCACGCCGTGTCCGTCACCCAGCGCGGCCGTGCCGACCGGCTGCAGCACGAACTCGCCCGCCTCCAGGAGCAGCTCACCGCCGAACTCTCCCGCCGCGGCGCCGAGCTGGCCGCCGTCCAGCAGGAGCAGGAACTCACCGCCTCCACCCAGCGGGCCTTCCTCAGCGTCGCCCGCCGGATCCTGGTGATGGCCCACGACCAGCAGGCCCTGCTGGACGAGATGGAGCGCACCCACGACGACCCGGCCCTGCTGGAGGGCCTGCTCAAGGCCGATCACGCCGCCGCCCAACAGGCCCGGCTGGCCCAGACCCTGGCCGTGCTGTGCGGCGCGCGGGCCGGCCGCCACTGGCCGGAGCCGGTCCCCCTGGAGGACGTCGTCCGCGGCGCCCAGTCACGCATCCTGCCGTTCCAGCGGGTGGTCGTCCGCAGCCGGATCGAGACCGCGGTGGTCGGCGCCGCGGCCGAGGCGCTGATCCACGCGATCGCCGAGCTGCTGGACAACGCCACCCGCTACTCCCCGCCCAGCACCCAGGTGTTCGTCACCCTCATGCCGGTGCACAACGGCGCCGTCATCGAGATCGACGACGGCGGCGTCGGCATGCCCGAGCAGGCCGTCGCCAAGGCGTCCGCCGCGCTCGCGGGCGGCAGCACCCTGGAGGTCTCCCGGCTGGGCGAGGTGCCCCAACTGGGCCTGGCCGCGGTCGGCCGGCTCGCCGAGCAGTACGGCTTCCGGGTCACCCTCAGCTCGGCGCCCTCGCCGTACGGCGGCGTGCGCGTGGTCGTCCTGCTCCCGAACGCGCTGCTCACCGAGCCGCTGCCGCCCACCGTCCCCGGCCTCGGGCCGGACGACCGGGCGTTCAACCCCGACCCCCGACCGGTCTCCCCCCTCGGCCACCCCCTGGTCGAGGCCCCGCCGCCGGGCCCGGGCCCCCTCCTCGGCGACACCCCGCCGCCACTGCCCCGCCGGAGCCACCGGCGCGACCGCGCCAACCGCCCCGCCCAGCACGCCGCTCCCCCACCGCCGCCCGCCCCGCCGTACCGCTCGGCCCGGGACGCGCAGGCGTTCATGGCGATGTTCCAGGCCGGGACCGCCAGCGGCCGATCGGCCGCCCGGGCCCAGGCCCAACCCGGCCCCACCGACCCTGCTTCCCCCCGACTTCCCCAGCGCTCCGGAGAGTTCCATGACCACCACCCCTGACCTCGGCTGGCTGCTCGCCGACATCATCGCCGTCCCCCAGGTCCAGCACGCCGTCGTCGTCTCCAACGACGGCCTGGAGATCGGCCGCAGCGCGGGCATCCCGCGCGAGGACGCCGAACGGCTCGCCGCCGCCTGCTCCGGACTGCAGTCGCTGGCCCGCGGCGTCGCGACCGGCTTCGGCGGACCGGGCAGCGCCACCCGCCAGATCATCATCGAGTACGGCGGCGGCTACCTGTTCATCGTCGCCGCCGGGGCGGGCGCGCACCTGGCCGTGGTGACCAGCGAGGCGGTGGACGCCGGCCTGGTCGCGTACCAGATGCAGGTCCTGGTCGAGCGGATCGGAACCCACCTCACCAGCCCGCCGCGCGTCGACCACGCGGCGGGGGGCCACCGGTGAGCGGGCCGGTCCGGCCGTACGTCATCACCGGTGGACGCAGCCGCTCCACCCGCCCCGAGCTGGCCGTGGAGAGCCTGGTCAGCGCCCTGCCCGGACCATTAGGGCTGTCCGACCCGCCGGAACTGCCCGAGCACCAGCTGCTGAACCGGGAGCACCGGCGCATCCTCGGGATCTGCCACAGCCTGCTGTCCATCGCCGAGGTGGCCGCCCACCTGGGGCTGCCGTTCGGCGTCGTCAAGGTGCTGGTCGGGGACCTGTGGGACCTCGGCGCCGTGCAGGTGCTCCCGCCCGTCCCGCAGGCCGAACGCCTGCCCACAACCCTCCTGGAAGAGGTGCTCGTTGGCCTCCGCCAACTCCGCTGAAGCCGTCCCCGAGGCCGCCGGTGCGGCCGACGGGCCGCAGTACCTGCCGTCCTCGGTGCAGGGCGCGGTCAAGATCCTGGTCACCGGCCCGTTCGGGGTCGGCAAGACCACCCTGGTCGGCTCGCTGAGCGAGATCACCCCGCTGCGCACCGAGGAGACCATGACCGCCGCCAGCAGCGGCGTCGACGACCTCACCGGCCGCGGCACCAAGACGACCACCACGGTCGCGCTGGACTTCGGCCGGATCACGCTCAACCCGCGGCTCGCGCTGTACCTGTTCGGCACGCCCGGGCAGCAGCGGTTCTGGCCGCTCTGGGACGACCTGTCGCGGGGCGCGCTCGGCGCCATCGCGATGGTCGACCTGCGCCGTCCGGACGAGAGCTTCGACGTCCTCGGCCGGCTGGAGGAGCAGCGCATCCCGTTCGCCGTAGCCGTCAACACCTTCCCGGACACCCCGAGTTACCCGGAGGAGGAGCTGCGCTCGGCACTGGACCTGCTGCCGGACGTGCCGATCCTGTTCTGCGACGCCCGCGACCGGCGGCAGTCGTACGACCTGCTGATCGACTTCGTCGACCACCTGCACCGCAGCTCGGTCCTGGAGCTGCAGGGATGAGCGCCACCGAACCCGGCGCCGCGGCCGCCCACGGCTGCCCGGTCGCGCACGGCGGCCCGCCCGTCGGGCCCGGTGCGGGCCTGCCCGGCGGACTGCCCACCGGCGTACCGCTGACCCCGCTGTACGGGCAGGCCGTCGCCGAGGACCCGCACGGGCTGTACCTGCGGCTGCGCGAGCGCTACGGCCCGGTCGCGCCGATCGAGCTGGAGCCCGGCGTCGAGGCCTGGCTCGTCCTCGGCTACGCCGAACTGCTCGAACTCACCCGCAACGAGGCGCTGTTCTCCAAGGACTCGCGCCGCTGGCGGGTGCCCGCCGAGGGCCGGCTGGCCGCCGACTCCCGGCTGCTGACGATGACATCCTGGCGCCCGACGCTGCTCAACCTGGACGGCGCCGACCACCAGCGGCTGCGCTCCGCCGTCTCGGACACCCTCGCCCAGATCGACCACCACCAGCTGCGCGGGACCACCGAGGCCGCCGCCAACGGCCTGATCGACAGCTGGGGACCGGACGGCACCGCCGACCTGATCGCCCAGTACGCGCGACGGCTGCCCCTGCTGGTCTTCACCCAGCTGATCGGCCTGCCGGCCGACGCCGGGCCCCGGCTGGTCGAGCTGATCAGCCACTTCGTGGACAGCAGCGCGCAGTCACAGCGGGCCGGCGCCGAGTTCCAGGCGATCCTGGTCGACCTGGTCCGGCGCCGCCGGGCCGCGCCCAGCGCCGACCTCACCTCCTGGCTGCTCGCCCACCCGGCCGGGCTGACCGACGAGGAGGCGGTGCACCACCTGGTGGTGCTGATGGTCGCGGGCAACGAGACCTCGATCAACTGGACCGGCAACACCCTGCGGCTGCTGCTCACCGACCGGCGCTTCCGGGCCACCCTCACCGGCGGCCGGCTCACCGTCTCCGACGCGCTGGAGGAGGTGCTCTGGCGCGACCCGCCGACGCAGAACTTCCCCGGCCGCTGGGCCACCGGCGACACCGTGCTCGGCGGCCAGTACATCAGCGCCGGCGACATGCTGGTCCTCGGTCTGGCCGCGGCCAACGCCGACCCGGCCGCCCAGGGCGTCTCCGCCGCCGCCCAGGGGTCGCTCGGCGGCAACCGGGCGCACCTCGCGTGGGGTGCGGGCCGGCACGTCTGCCCGGCCCAGCACCCGGCCCGGATCATCGTCGAAACCGCCGTCGAGACCCTGCTGCACCGCCTGCCGGACCTCCAACTCGCCGTCCCGGCAGGCGAACTGGCCTGGCGACCGTCCCCCTGGTCCCGGGCCCTGACCGCCCTGCCGGTGCTGTACAGCGCCTTCACCCCGCCCCGCCCGCCAGCCCCCGAGAGGCCCGCATGGACACCGCCGTCGACTCCGCCGGAGCCCGCCCCGAACCCGTCAGACTCGACCCCTTCGGAGGCGACCAGCACGGAGAGAACGCCCGACTCCGCGCGGCCGGCCCCGCGGTCCTGGTGGAGCTCCCTGGCGGGGTGGTGGTCTGGGCGATAACCCACCACGACACCCTCCAGGCGCTGCTGGCCGACCCCCGCGTCGGCAAGAACGCCCGGCTGTGGACGACCTTCCGGGAGGGGCGCCTCCCGGAAGGCTGGCCGCTGACCAACTTCATCGCCGTCCCCGGCATGGTCACCGCCGACGGGGACGACCACCGGCGGCTGCGCGGACTGGTGTCCCAGGCGTTCACCCCGCGCCGGATCGCCCAGCTGGCCCCCGCCATCGAGGCCAGGACCGTCGCGCTGCTCGACGACGTCGCCGAGCTGGACGGCGAGTTCGACCTGCGCGAGCACTTCGCCTACCCGCTGCCGATGCAGGTCATCGGCGAACTGCTCGGCCTCGCGCTGGAGCAGCAGGACGAGCTGCACGAGCTGTCCGACACCCTGGTCTCCAGCTCGGCCACCCCGGCGGCGGCCATCGCCGCGCAGCGGGACCTGAACGCGCTGCTGGCCTCGGTGGTCGCGGCCAAGCGGGCCGAACCCGGCGACGACCTGACCACCGACCTGATCGCCGTCCGCGAGGCCGGCGACCGGCTCAGCGAGGCCGAACTCGTCGGCACCCTGCTGCTGATGCTGGTCGCCGGGCACGAGACCACGCTCAACCTGATCACCAACGCCGTCCGCGCCCTGCTCGCCCACCCGGACCAGCTGCGGCTCGTCCTGGACGGCGCGCAGCCGTGGTCGGCGGTGGTCGAGGAGACGCTGCGCTACGACTCGCCGGTCGGGCAGTTCCCGCTGCGCTACGCGACCGAGGACATCGAGGTCGGCGACGTGGTGATCCGGCGCGGCGAGGCGCTGCTGGCCTCCTACGCGGCGGCCGGGCGCGACTCCGGACACCACCCCGAGGCCGACCGCTTCGACCTCACCCGGCAGCCCGCCCGGCACCTGTCGCTCGGCCACGGCCCGCACTTCTGCCTCGGCTCCGGACTGGCCCGGCTGGAGGCCGAGACGGCGCTGCGGCACCTGTTCGCCCGGTTCCCCGCACTGGCCCTCGCGGAGGGCCGGACGAACGAGCCGATCGCGTCGTTCGTCAGCAACAGCGTGCGAACCCTGTGGGTGACCGTCCGGCCCGGCGGGTGACCTGAGGGCGGCCGGGTCGTTCGGCAGTGCATGACGAACCACCGCACCAAGGACCACGGCGCGAGGAGCCACGGCATGAAGACCCACGGCACGAAGAAGCTCGCCACCCTGGCCGCCCTCACCATGGCAGGCCTCGCCATCGCCGCCCCCGCGGCCTGCGCCACCACCCAGACCGCCACCTCGCCGGACGCCACCGGCGGTCTGACCGACGGCCTCAACCTCTCCCCCGCCGACCTCGCCCTGCAGACCGCGGGCAAGCTCCCGGTGATCGGGCACACCGCCAACGAGGTGGAGGCCGTCGGCACCAACCAGATGAGCCACCCGGGGCTCAGCGGCCAGATCGGCTGACGGCAGTGGCTGCCGGGCCGCTCGCCCTCGCGCTCGCCGTGCTGTCGCTGGCCGTTCCCGCCGCCCCCGCGGCCGCCGACGAGGGCGGCGGGGTCCCCCCGGCCCGCGGCTGGGGCGTCACCGCCGCCGCCCTCTGCCTGCAGGAGGTGGCGGTGGTGCCGGTGCTCGGCGGCTCGCTCGGCGACCACGTGGACGACTGCGGCCGGGGCAACGCCGTCGACCACGCCCTCGGCTGAGAGCCCGGGCGACCGACCGACCCCCGTGCGGTCGGCCGCCCGCGGCCCGGTGTCAGCCCGTGAAGAGCCCGTTGAGCTCCGGGTAGGTCAGCCCGCCGTCCAGCGCGGTGTAGGTGCCGCTCGCGTAGACCTCCTCGGCGGCCCGGCGGACCGCCGCGTACGCCGCCTTGGCCAGGCCGGGGCCCAGGCTGATCCGGGCCACGCCGAGCTCCGCCAGTTCGGCGACCGACGGGGAACCCGGCCCGGCCAGCACGTTCAGCGGCGCCGGGACGGCCGCGACCAGGGCGGCGATGGTCTCCGGGTCGGCCACGCCGGGGGCGAACACGACGTCCGCGCCCGCCTCGACGTACACCCGCAGCCGGCGGACCGCCTCGTCCAGCCGCTCCTCCGGGGCGCCGGTCCCGTGCAGGAACACGTCGGTGCGCCCGTTGACGACGAGCGGGACGCCCGCCGCGTCGGCCGCCGCACGGGCCGCCGCGATCCGCTCGGCGGCCTCCTCCCGGGGGCGTCCGCCGTCCTCCAGGTTCACCCCGACGGCGCCGGTGGCCAGCAGCGCGGTGACGGTCTCGCCGACCCCGGCTGCGGTGTCCGCGTAGCCGTCCTCCAGGTCCGCGGTGACCGGCAGCTCGACCGACCGGACCACCTGGGCGGTCCTGGCCAGCACCTGCTCGCGGTCGGCGCCGCCGCCGTCCGGGCTGCCGAGCGACCAGCAGACGCTCGCGCTGGCCGTCGCCACCGCGCGCGCCCCGGTGGCCGCCACCAGGCGGGCGCTCGCCGCGTCCCACACGTTCGCCAGCACCAGCGGCTCGCCCGGGCGGTGCAGCTCCCGGAGCAGCCGGGCCTTCTCCCGCCGGACCGTCACGGTCCCGTTCGTCGTCACGTCCCCGGACCTCACTTCGCGGCCGGGCTCAGGCGGGTGCTCACACCGATCCGGTTCCAGGCGTTGATGGTCGCGATCAGCGCGACCAGCTGGGCCAGCTCCGCCTCCTCGAACTGTTCGGCGGCCTGCGCCCACACGGCGTCCGGCACGTGGCCCTCGGTCAGCCGGGTGACCGACTCGGTGAGGGCCAGGGCGGCGCGCTCGCGGGCGGTGAACCACGGGGTCTCGCGCCACGCGGGGAGGGAGAGCAGGCGGTGCTCCCGCTCGCCCTGCTTGACGGCGTCGGTGGAGTGCATGTCGATGCAGTAGGCACAGCCGTTGATCATCGAGGCGTGCAGCTTGACCAGTTCGACGATCACCGGGTCGAGGCCGGTGCGGGCGGCCTGGTCCACGGCGACCATCGCCTGGTAGTAGGCGGGCGCGAGCTTCGGCAGCACGATGCGCTGGGCCGGGGCCGGCACGGGCGCGCCGGCCGCCGCGTCGGGGGTCGTCACGGTCTCGTTCGTCGTCATGAGCGCCAGCCTAGAAGCACAGTGGCCCGCCACCCTGGTTCATTCGGCACCCGGTTCCTTGGGCCACTTCCGGCGTACGAACGGGCGTGCGAGGATCGCTGACAGGGCACCGTCGGCAGGACACCGCCGACGGCACGAGGTCAGGGGACAGGGTCGTGTGCACGGCGTTCGTCAGCATCGAACCGGGAGCGGCCGTACCGGTCCTGCTGCTGTCCGTCCGGGACGAGTACCTGGGACGCGCCTGGCTGCCGCCGGACCACCACTGGCCGGACCGGCCGGGACTGCTCGGCGGCCTGGACCTCGCGGCCGGCGGCACCTGGCTGGCCGTCGACCCCGCCCGGCGGACCGCCGCCTGCCTGCTCAACGGCTTCGGCCCGCTCGCCCCCGCCGACTCCCGGCGCACCCGGGGCGGGCTGCCGCTCACCGCCGTCACCGAGGACGGGATCGGCCACCTCGACCTCACCCCGTACGACCCGTTCCACCTCGTCCTGGTCCGGCCCGACGGCGCCCGGGTCGCCAGCTGGGGCGACGGCCGGCTGGAGGAGCGCGAACTGCCCGCCGGGCTCAGCGTCGTGCTCAACGACGGACTGGAGGGCCTGGCCGCCAACCGCTCCGCCTCCGAGCGGATCAGCGCGCTGATGGCCGCCCGCGCCGACCACTTCCGGGCCCGCTTCACCGCCGCACACCGGCCCGAGCCGACCGGCGACGGGCCGACCGCACGGGCCTGGGGCGCCTGGCTGCCGATCGTCGCCGGCGACGGACTGGCACCGGACGAGGACGCGGCCCTGGTCCAGCGGCGGGACTTCGGCGACGGGCGGATCTGGGGCTCCTCGTCGATCTCGCTGCTCGCGCTCGGGCCGGACCGGCTGCGGTACGACTTCGCGGCCGCGCCGGTCGCGGCGGACGGGGCCACCGGGGCGGCCGGGGCGGCCGGGGCCGGCTGGCAGCGGATCGCGACGGACTGAACAGGGCCGGCCCGGGCACCGGGCGCCGCCACGGCGAAAAGGACTTGAACCTGACGCAGCGGGAGGCGCCATCGTGGCGTGCGTCGAGCCCGGAGCCGGGCTCGGAGCCGAGCACCGAGGAGCCACGATGCGCCGCCTGCCCGCCGTCCTGTCCGCCGTCCTGACCGTCGCCCTGCCCCTGGTGGCCGCCCCGCTCACGGTGAGCGCCGTCGTGCTGCTCGGCGACGTGGCCCACCGGGCCTTCCCGTCCGGCACCGTACTGGCCGCCGTAGCAGGGGCGTTGATCCACCACTTCGGGGCCGATGTCACCCAGACGTACGGTCGGTGAACTTCTGACGGCGGGGCTGCCGGTCGTCTACATGCCCGTAGTAGCTTCGCGAGGGCCACCGGATCAGGCCGGCCGCTACCCCCCGAGCGAAGGTGCGCGATGTCCACCCTGACCTACCCGGAAGCGATAGGCGTCGGCCTGCTGCAGGGTGTGACGGAACTCTTCCCGGTCTCCAGCCTCGGCCACAGCATCCTGCTGCCCGCCCTGATCGGCGGGAAGATCCAGCACGACCTCGACATGACCGCCGAGGGCTCCTCCTACCTCGCCGCCCTGGTCGCCCTGCACCTGGCCACCGCGCTCGCGCTGGTCGTCTACTTCTGGAAGGACTGGGTCCGCGTCGTCAGCGGACTGGTCGGCTCGATCCGCCACCGCCGGGTGGAGACCCGCAACGAGAAGCTCGCCTGGCTGCTCATCCTCTCCACCATCCCGGTCGGGGTGGCCGGCCTCGCCCTGGAGAAGGCGCTGCGCAACGCGCTCGGCAAGCCCGTCCCGGCCGCCGTCTTCCTCGCCCTCAACGGGCTCGTCCTGCTCGGCGCCGAGCGGCTCAAGCGCGGCGGCACCGGCCGCCGCCGGGCCGGACACGCCGCCCCCGTCGACGAACCCGGCACCGACCCGGCGATCGCCTCCGACCACCGGCTGACCAGGCTCGGCTACGGACAGGGCGCCTGGATCGGCGCCGCGCAGATCCTCGCGCTGTTCCCCGGCATCAGCCGCTCCGGCGTCACCATGAGCGCCGGCATCCTGCGCGGACTGCACCACGAGGACGCCGCCCGGTTCTCCTTCCTGCTCGCCACCCCGGTCATCCTCGCCGCCTCGGTCCTGAAGGTCCCCGAGCTGTTCAAGCCGGAGAACTCCGCCGTCCTCGGCCCGGTGGCCGCCGGCAGCGTCGCCGCCTTCGTGGCCGGGTACGTCTCGGTGCGGTTCCTCACCAGGTACTTCGAGACCCGCAGCCTCACGCCGTTCGCGATCTACTGCTTCCTCGCCGGCGTCGGCAGCGCGGTCTTCCTGTCCGTCTGACCCGCCCGCCCGGCGTCAGAACCCGCCCAGGACCCGGGCGAGCTCGGCCGGACGGGAGAACATCGGCCAGTGCCCGGTGTCCAGCTCGGCCAGCCGCCAGTGACCGTCCGCGACCAGACCGGCGACCACCGGCGGCGGCTCCGGCCAGTCCAGCAGACACTTCACGTACAACGCCGGCAGAGCACTCAACGGGCCCTCCAGCACCGCCGGTTCGGTCAGCGAGGCACCCGGGTGCGGGGTCGCCCGCTCGGCGATCCGGGCGATCTGCCCGGTCGTCAGCCCCTGCCCCGCGAACTCGGCCGGCGGCAACGGCGGCCACCAGCCCCCGTGCGCGGCGAGCTCCGCCCGCAACGCCGCCGGCTCCGGTATCTGGTCGGCGAAGGACTCCCCCGCCACCGGCACGTTGGCGTCCACCAGCACCAGCCCGGCCAGCCGGCCGCCGATCCGCTCGGCGGCCTGCCCGACCGGGACACCCGAGTAACTGTGCCCGACCAGCACGACCTCCCGCAGGTCGAGCCGCTCCACCTCGGCCACCACGTCCGCCACGTGCGCCCCCTGCCCGGCCGGCGCGTCCCGCCGCTCCGCCAGCCCGGACAACGTCAACGGATGGGCCCCGTGCCCGGCCGCGCGCAACTCCGGCACGACCTCGTCCCAGGCCCAGGAACCCAGCCACGCACCCGCTACGAGTACAAAGTTCGCCATGGGCGGCACCGTAGCGCGCAGGCGCGACCGCGGCCCGGGAAGCAACGGCGAACAACACGTGGAGGAAGCATGACGGAAGCATGGGACAGGCCGGACTCGCCGCATGGCACGGCGGATGCGGAGCAGCGCGGGCCGGACTCCCCGCAGCGCAGGGCGGCGGTCGTCACCGGCGGCTCCCGGGGCATCGGGCGGGCCATCGTCCGCCGACTGGCCCGCGACGGCGCCGACGTGGTCCTCGGCTACGCCCACGACGACCGGGCCGCCGCCGAGGTGGTCCGTGCCGTCGAGGCCGGGGGCGGCCGCGCCTGGGCCCTGCGCGCCGACCTCGGCGAACCGGGCGCCGCCGAGCGGCTGATGGCCGAGGCGGAGGACCGGCTCGGCGGGCTGGACGTCCTGGTGAACAACGCCGCCACGTCCTTCGTCCCCACCCCGCTCGCCGAACTGGACGACACGGCCCTCGACGCCGTCCTGGCGGTCAACACCCGCTCCGTCTTCGCCACCGTCCGCTACGCGGCCCGCCGGATGCGCGACGGCGGACGCATCGTCAACATCTCCACCGCGAACACCGTCCGGCCCGTTCCCGGCATCGCCGCGTACGCCGCCAGCAAGGGCGCCGTCGAGCAGCTCACCGCCGTCGCAGCCGTCGAACTCGGCCCGCGCGGGATCACCGTCAACACCATCTCTCCCGGCGCCACCGACACCGACCTGCTGCGCGGCACCAACCCGCCCGAGGCGCTCACCCGCGTCGCCACCCTCACCCCGCTGCGCCGGCTCGGCGACCCCGAGGACATCGCCGACGTCGTCGCGTTCCTGGCCGGCCCGGACGGCCGCTGGATCACCGGCCAGAACCTCCGCGCCACCGGCGGCCTGGCCTGACCTGCTCCGGGTCCGCCCGGCACCCGCCGGACGGACCCGGAGCACGGCGCGGCACTCAGGCCCCGAGGCCCAGGGCGGCCAACCGGGTCGGGTCGGTGAGGATGTCCATCGCGGTGATCCGGCCCCCGTGGATGGTGAACGACATCACCGACAGCGGACGGCCGTCGGCGAACGCCACCACACCCGGCGAACCGTTGACCAGGACCGGACGGCCGTCGGCGGCGAAGCGGGCGAAGGTGATCGCCTGCGAGGCGACGTCCGCCGCACCGCGCCGCAGCACGCTCGGCACCAGCGTGCCGCCGTCCGAACGCGCCACCACGTCCGGGTCCAGCACCGCCAGCAGAGCGTCGAAGTCACCGCCGCGGGAAGCGCTCAGGAAGGCCTCCACCACCTCGCGCTTGCGGGCCACGTCGGCGTCCGCGGCCGGGGTCGCGCCCTGCACCCGGCGGCGGGCCCGGCTGGCCAACTGCCGGGTCGAGGCCGACGTGCGGCCCAGCACCTCGGCGATCCCGTCGAAGGGCACCTCGAACATGTCGTGCAGCACGAAGGCCACCCGCTCCGCCGGGGACAGCGTCTCCAGGACCACCATCAGCGCGATCCCCACGGAATCCGCCACCAGGATCTCGTGCACCGGATCCAGCGCCGCCAGCCCGCTGACCACCGGATCCGGCAGCCGCACCTGCCCGTCCTGCTCCGGCAGCGGATCCTCCCGACGCGACGTCCGGGACCGCAGCAGGTCCAGGCAGACCCGGCCCACCACCGTGGTCAGCCACGCCCCCAGGTTCCGCACCCCGCCCACGTCACTGCGGGCCAGCTTCAACCAGGCCTCCTGGACGGCGTCGTCGGCCTCGGCGATCGACCCGAGCATCCGGTAGGCCACCACGCGCAGTTGCGGGCGCTCCGCCTCGAACCGCGCTGCCAAATCGGCCGGTTCGGCACGGCCCGGGTCAGTCGATGGAACTTCCTCGCTCACGCTGTCACATCCTCGCGTCGGGATCCGTCGGTCCAGTGACGGACGCTAACCGACGAGGAGACCACCGTGACCACCACCGGCCACACCACCCGCACCGCCCGCATGAAGAACCCCGCCGTGGTCCTGCCCGACGCGACCAAGGGCATCCAGACCATCTACAAAGCCATGTTCCAGGGCGGCGCGGCCCCGCGGATCCTGGAACTCGTCCACCTGCGCGCCAGCCAGATCAACGGCTGCAGCGCCTGCGTCTTCTCCGGCGTCCAGGGCGCCAAGAAGCACGGCGAGACCGACGAGCGACTGCACGCCGTCGCCGCCTGGCGCGAGGCCCCGTTCTTCACCGACGAGGAACGCGCCGCCCTCGAACTCACCGAAGCCGCCACCCGGATCGCCGACCGCACCGGCCGGGCCGTCCCCGACGAGGTCTGGGACGCCGCCGCCGACCACTTCGACGAGGAGCAGCTCTCCGCGATCATCCTGATGATCGCGCTGACCAACTTCTTCAACCGCATCAACGCCACCATCGAAGAACCCGCCGGAACCACCTGGTGAAACCGGCCCCTGGGGGGATCCCGGCCGGTCCGGCACCGCTACCCGCCGTCGGACTCGGACGCCTCGGTGTCCCAGCGGTCACCGGCGAACCGCTCCGGTGCGGCTTCGAGCTCGAACGGCACGACGCCCGTCGCTCCCAGGTCCCACACCCTGACCCAGCCCTTGGAATCGGTCCGGGACTCGGGCCCGGTCCAGCCGGCCACCGGTTTCACTGCCAGGCAGTACATCTCCGGCAGGCCCGGCAGGACCGGCAGGGCCGCCCGGAGCCGCTGCACTGTCTCCAACGGGCGGACCCCGACCTCCGCGACCTCGTGCCAGCCGATCCGGAGCTTCCGGCTCCCGGGACTCGGCCGATCCCGCAGCACCGACCCCGCACCACCGCGCGAGAATGGGGCCGTGACCAGCTCCTGGACCTCCTTCGGCGGCGACCTGCACCTGGACCTCACCGAGCGGCGCGCCGCCGGCACCGGACTGCGGGTCGCCCTGGAGGACGCCCTGCGCGAAGCCGTCCAGGACGGACGGCTCGCCCCCGGTACCCGGCTGCCCTCCTCCCGGGCCCTCGGCGAGGACCTCGGGATCGCCCGCAACACCGTCGTCGAGGCGTACGGCCAGCTCACCGCGGAAGGCTGGCTCGACTCCCGACAGGGCTCCGGCACCACCGTCGCCCGCCGTGCCCGGCCGGAACCACCCACCCCCGGCCGACGGCCCGCGTCCGCCGCCGACCCGACGGCACCCCGACGGCGGACCGGCCGGCACGACCTCATGTCCGGACGGCCCGACCTCTCCCTCTTCCCCCGCACCGCCTGGCTCGCCGCCGCCCGCCGCGCCCTCGCCACCGCGCCCCACGACGCCCTCGACTACGGCAGCCCGCTCGGCCGGATCGAACTGCGGCAGGCCCTCACCCACTACCTCGCCCGCGTCCGGGGCGTCCGCACCGACCCCGACCACCTGCTCGTCTGCACCGGCGTCACCCAGGGCCTCGGCCTGCTCTGCACCGCCCTGCGCGACCGCGGCGCCCGCGCACTCGCCGTCGAGGAGTACGGGCTGCCGCCCCAGCACGCCGTCGCCCGGGCCGCCGGACTCACCACCCTCCCGCTGCCACTGGACGACGAGGGCGCCCGCGTCGACCGGCTCGACAGCCGCCCCGGCGCCGTCCTGCTCACCCCCGCCCACCAGTACCCCACCGGCGCCCCGCTCTCCGCCGAACGGCGGGCGGACGCCGTCCGGTGGGCCCGCGAACACGACCGGTACGTCATCGAGGACGACTACGACGGCGAGTTCCGCTACGACCGGCAACCCCTCGGCGCGATGCAGGCGCTCGACCCGGAGCGGGTCGTCTACGCCGGCACCGCCGCCAAGAGCCTCGCACCGGGCCTGCGACTGGCCTGGCTCGCCCTGCCGGACACCCTGGTCGAACCCGTCGCCCGGCTGAAGACACTGGCCGACACCATGTCCCCGGTGCTCGACCAGCTCACCCTGGCCGAACTGATCACCTCCGGCACCTACGACCGCCACGTCCGGCGCTGCCGCCTCCACTACCGGCGCCGCCGCGACCGGCTGGTCACCGCACTCGCCGAACACGCCCCGCACGTCCGGGTCACCGGCATCGCGGCCGGCCTGCACGCCGTCCTCCAGCTGCCGCCCGGCTCCACCCCCGAACCCGAACTCCTCGCCCGTGCCCAGGCCGCCGGCCTCTCCCTCAACGGCCTCATCTGGCACCGCGCCACCCCGACCCCCACCGACACCCCGCCCGCCCTCGTCATCGGCTACGCCACCCCACCCGAACACGCCTTCCCGGCGGCGCTCCAGGCCCTCTGCGAACTGCTGCGCAGGGCTTGAGGGGTGCAGCGGAGGGGGACGGCGCAGGCTGCTGCGAACTGCCGCGCAGCGCTTGAGGGGCGGAGCGGAGGGGGACGGCACAGGCTGCTGCGAACTGCTGCGCAGGGCTTGAGGGGTGGAGAGGAGGGGGACGGCACAGACCGCTGCGAACTGCCGCGCAGCGCTTGAGGGGTGCAGAGGAGGGGGAGGGCGCGAGCCCACCGTGAACTGCTGCGCAATGCTTGACGGCCGGGCCGGGGAGGACCCACCGCGAACCGCGGGGGCTGGGTGGCCACCGGCGGGACGGGCGTGCGGAGCGCGGGTGGCCGGGAAGGGTTCCGCCCGCCTCCTTCGGGGGTGGAGGCGGGCGGAAGGCGGGGCCGACTACTTGTTGCGGCTGCCGAGTTCGAACAGCAGCATGATGAAGCCGGCGAAGGCGTGGATGCCGGCGGTGTAGATGACCAGCCGGAGGTAGACCCGCTTGTTGGCCCACTTGCCGGCGTCCATGGTCTTCGGGCCGGTGGCGGTGTCGGCGGCACCGGCCGGGCTGACGGTGGTGGCGGGGTCGGCCATGGGGATCTCCTCCAGGGTGTTCTGACGGCAGATCAGTGGGTGGCGGCGGGGCCGCCGCCGAGGCAGAGTTCGCCGCCGGGGCTCTGCAGCAGGGTGTGGACGAAGAGCAGCTCGACGCCGGTGTCGGATTCGGCGGCGATGCAGTGCGGGGTGAGCGAGTCGTAGTGGGCGGAGTCGCCCACGCCGAGGCGGTGGACCTGGTCGCCGAGGGTGAGCCGGAGTTCGCCGCGCAGGATGTACAGCCACTCCTCGCCCGGGTGGACCCGGACGACCGCGTCCTGCACGCCCGGCGGGACGTGTACCCGCAGGGCCTGCATGGCGCGCCCGGGGGCGCCGGCCCGGCGGTAGCCCCAGCCTCCGGCCCGGCCGGGCTCGATGGCGCCGCCGCGGACCACCGGGTCCGGTTCGGCCGCGGTCTCGCCGAGCAGGCCGGACACCGAGGTGCCGTACGCGCGGGCGAGGCCGAGCAGGACGGGCAGCGAGGGCTGCCGCCTGCCGGTCTCCAGCCGGGACAGATACGCTGGGGAGAGTCCGACCCGTCCGGCGGCGACCTCCAGGGTGAGGCGGCTGCTGAGCCGGTGCTCGCGGAGGCGGGCGGCGAGGCCGACGACCTCCTGGTCGTCGAGCCGGTCGCCTGCGGCGGGGGCGCCGGTGGAGCTGCTGGTCATGTGTCCAGTGGACACCCGGCGTGCCGCAGTGGCAAGAATTTTGCCTCAGAGGCAAGAGGGTGGGACGGGCCCCGGCGGCCCGGTCGCGCGCCCCACGGCCGCGGCGGTCACGACCACGGGTCTCACGGCCGCGGGATGTTCCGCAGGTTGCTCCGCGCCAGGTCGATCATGCGGCCGACGCCACCCGAGAGCACGGTCCGCCCGGCCGCCAGCGCGAAGCCCTTCAGCTGGGCGGCGGTGATGTGCGGCGGGATGGACAGCGCGTTGGGGTCGGTGACCACGTCCACCAGGGCGGGACCCGGCCGTTCCAGGGCCTCGGTGAGCACCTCCCGTACCCGGGCCGGTTCGGTGACCCGCTTGGCCGGGATCCCCATGGCCCGGGCGATCCCCGCGTAGTCCACGTCCCCGTTGTCGATCTCCGCCTCCGGGTAGCCGGAGACCAGCATCTCCAGCTTGATCATGCCGAGTGCGCCGTTGTTGAAGACGACGGTCTTCACCGGCAGCCGGTGCTTGGCGACCGTGAGCAGTTCCCCGAGGAGCATGGCGATGCCGCCGTCGCCGGCCATCGCGATCACCTGGCGTCCGGGGTTGGCGAGCTGGGCGCCGATGGCGTGCGGGAGGGCGTTGGCCATCGAGCCGTGGAGGAAGGAGCCGATCACCCGGCGGTGGCCGTTGGGCTGCAGGTAGCGGGCGGCCCAGACGTTGTTCATGCCGGTGTCGACGGTGAACACCGCGTCCTGGGCGGCGACGTCGTCGAGGACGGCGGCGACGTACTCGGGGTGGATCGGCAGGTGCTTCTCGATGTCGCGGGTGTAGACGCCGACGACGTCCTCCAGGGCGCGGCAGTGCTTGCGCAGCATGCCGTCGAGGAAGGCCCGGTCGGGTTTGGCGTCGAGCAGCGGCAGGACGGCCCGCAGGGTGGCGGCGACGTCGCCGTGGACGGCCAGGTCGAGCGCGGTGCGGCGGCCGAGCCGGGTGGCGTCGTGGTCGACCTGGACGGTGTGCAGCTGCGGCAGGAAGGAGTCGTACGGGAAGTCGGTGCCGAGCAGCAGCACCAGGTCGGCGGAGTGCAGCGCCTCGTGGCACGCGCCGTAGCCGAGCAGTCCGCTCATCCCCACGTCGTACGGGTTGTCGTACTGGATCCACTCCTTGCCGCGCAGGGAGTGGCCGACCGGCGCGTTCAGGGCCTGCGCCGCCTCCATCACCTCGGCGTGCGCACCGCGCACCCCTGCGCCGCAGAACAGCACGACCTTGCGGGCCGCGTTGAGCAGCCGGGCCAGTTCCTGCACCTGGGACCACGGCGGTGCGGCGACGGCCTGTTCGGTGAGGAAGTGGCTGGTGCCGGTGGGCCCGGCGGCGGGCAGCGCGGCGACGTCCCCGGGGAAGGCGAGCACCGAGACGCCGTGCGAGCCGAGGGCGTGCTGGACGGCGATCCGCAGCAGCCGGGGCAGCTGGGCGGGGGTGGAGAGCATCTCGCACCAGTTGCTGCAGTCGGTGAACACCCGCTCGGGGTGGGTCTCCTGGAAGAAGCCGGTGCCGATCTGGTCGGACGGGATGTGCGAGGCCAGGGCGAGGACGGGCAGGCCGCTGCGCTGGGCGTCGTAGAGGCCCTGGACGAGGTGGGTGTTGCCGGGGCCGCAGGAGCCGGCGCAGACGGCGAGCCGGCCGGTGAGTTCGGCCTCGGCGGCGGCCGCGAAGGCGCCGGCCTCCTCGTTGCGCACGTGCACCCAGCCGATGCCCTCGGCCCGGCGGATCGCGTCGACGACGGGGTTGAGGCTGTCGCCGACGACGCCGTAGACCCGTTCGACCCCGGCCTGCCGGAGCACCTCCACCATCTGTTCGGCCACGCTCGCCACGGGTGCCCTCCTCCGGTCGCCACGGGACACCTGCACCCTCCGACGGGGGCGGGGAGCGGCGCAGCCGGGGTGGGCCGGACGGGTGAGGGCACGGGTGGGTGAGGGCACGGGTGGGGTGTGCGGGTGGGCCGGACGGGTGAGG
This sequence comes from Kitasatospora sp. NPDC059599, assembly GCF_042735125.1. Lineage (NCBI taxonomy): Bacteria > Bacillati > Actinomycetota > Actinomycetes > Kitasatosporales > Streptomycetaceae > Kitasatospora > Kitasatospora sp. NPDC059599. Next base: position 37,342 of record NZ_JBHWCL010000092.1, read on the forward strand.
GCACGGCGCCGGTACGGGTGCGGGCCCGCGCCTGT
>NZ_JBHWCL010000093.1:0-36992 GCF_042735125.1 Kitasatospora sp. NPDC059599
TGTCGCGCGTCTGTTCGCCAAACTCGAAGCCCGGGACCGCGTCCACCTGGCGATCATCGCCTTCGAAACCGGACTCGTGCCGCGTAGACGGTAGGACAGGATCAGAAGAACGATCGGGACCACGAGTCCGCCGCGTTCCAGCTGCGCCGGCACACCCACCTGGCCGCAGCGGGATTCGAGTCAAGGTTGTTCAGGAAGCCACGGACCCCACCTGCGCCTCCTCGGGCGGCGGCGCGAGGGACAGGTACTCCCCGAAGCTCTGCTCGCTGATCCGCTGCACCACGCGTTCGGCCACGACCAGCTCGACCCGCTCGACCCGCTCGACCCGCACCAAGGCGAGCTGCTTCACCAACTGCTCCTCCAGGAGATCCAGGTCAGCACGACGCACGGCGATCCGCTCCAGCATCACGGCATCCGTCATAGAACCTCGGCGTAGGAACAGCGCCGGACGCAACGGGCCGGAACCACGGCCGGTGCCCTGGCGAGACCGCCACGTGAACCTCCGCACCGGCCGCGAGGCCGGCACCGGAGCCGACGCCATGTCCCCAACGGCCACGAGACCTTCGTCTCGCCGGCCAGCCACGTACCGACCCAGCGACGCAGCCAGCCATCGGCCAGCCGAAGACGATCCAGCTCGGGCGCCATCACCCGCGTACGCCACCACCAGATCGTCCACACCGCACACGTCGGACCCGATCAAGGCCCCCAGCCGAAGAACCCACCCGTCCACAGCACCACGGACACACACGTCAGCGCCGCCAGAGACCACACATGACCACTACTCAACGTGACTCGGCCGGCCCCCGGACCACCGCTCGCAAACCACAGCTCACAGACCGCTCCGGGCACTCCTCCGACCACAGCGCCGAGCCGGCCCTCGCCCTGCTCGGCGGCCTCGGCTGGCCGATGGTCGACACCCCCGAGGGCACCGTGCACTGCACCAGCCCGGACGGGCGCGTCTACGTCGGCTGGCTGCCCGAGGACCCCGGCGCATGGAAGCGCAGCATCGTCTGGCGCATCCACCGCATCGACCTGCACGGCAACCTGACCGAGTGACGGCTGGCACCCGACCCCGTACGGCCGCAGAGACGACCACCTGCCGATGCTCGACCACCCGGTCCGCTGTCCTACCGCGCTGATCGCCTGCTGCTGCACCACCGCGATCGGCGCCGCCACCGCGACCAGCGCCGCTGTGACCGGCGCATACGCAGTGTGCGCTGTAGGGCTGTTCGCCCTCGGCAACGGACAGATCCGGGCGTCTACTGTCCGTCACCGATGACCCAGCCACCACAGCGCACCGCTGACGGCCGCCGCACCCGCCGCCGACGACGCGCCCCTCAGCGCACTGACGCCGGCCATCCGCAGGTACCGCCGCCACCGGACTCCAGCCGCCCTACGGCACTCCCTACGCCCACTACGGACGTGCCCCGCGCTAATCAAGTCCGTCGCCATCTCCTGCCCCTCCTGGGCACGTTGGCGCCACCGGCCGGTTGCTCCGGCCTCGTGCCCTCATCGAAGCAAGTGGCGTTCCGCCCGAACCGGGGGAACCTCGGGGGGTCTACGGCAGGCGGACACTACACCGGGCAGCAACCGACCGCCCGGTGTTCGCCACAGCCCGGCCGGAGCACACTCGGCGGCACTACGTTCGGCCCATGGCCAGAACCTCCCCCAGCCCCGCCGACCGACGCTTGATCGACCTCGCGGCGCAGCACGGCGCCGAGGTGTCGGCGCGTCATCTCGAACGCTGGCGTAGCCGTCCGAACCCGCTGCTCCCTGCTCACCACCGGCACTACCCCGGCCGCCCCTCGGGTGGCAGCTCCACAACGGCGACCGAGCAGCTGGTGGCGCTGGTGGTCTGGCTCGCCCAAACCGTCGCGGAACGGCAACGTCGACCTGGGCCTGGCCGCCGTGCCCGACCTGGTCGACGTGCAGAGCAGGGACGGCAACGTCGAGCTGGGCCTGCCGGAATCGAAGTACGCGGTCCGCACGGCCGCGAAGAAGGGCGACGTCACCGTGAACGTCGCGAAGGACGACGCGAGCGGCCATTCCGTGGCCGTCCGGACCCGCAACGGCAGCATCGCCATCGGCAAGGGCGGGAGGTCCTGGCCGCCGCGCAGCAACCAGGCCGGAAGCGTTCGATCGAGCGCGAAAGTCGAACAGGAAAGAACGAATGTCAAGCAACTCCCTCTCCGGAATCAAGACACCTCGGGTACGGCGGCGTACAGCCCTGGCGCTCGCCGCTTCGATGACGGCTGCCGTGGCGATGACGGCGTGCTCCCCCAACTCCACGGACAACTCAGCCTCTCCGGCGACGGGCAGTGACCAGTAGCCCGCGAAGGGCCGCCAGCACCATCCACGCACGTCGGATACACGAACGCGACCCACGAGGAGGGAGGCGGCATTCATCTGACTGCTCGTCGGATAGGTCGGCAAAAGGTCAGCACGGGTACGAGCAGACCCTGCTCAACATGCACAGACGCGAGACTCGATCACTCTCGGCGCCCCACTCGGGTGGGGCCTCCAGCCGGACGCCAATGAGTCCTATTGTGCCGGCCGTAGTCGACCGCCCGGCAGCTGTCGGAGAGCTCCCGGCGTGGAACATCACTCCGGCTCAGAGTGCCTTTCGACCCGCCGCCCAGATGAATCGGTGCTCACAACAGCAGGGGCGACCGGCCGGACCTTCCAGGCTTCCCTCGGCTCCTCCACATCTGTACGGTGCGCGCACCGGATGAGTCGATCTACTTGCGTGCCTCGATCAGGAAGCGCGCCGAGTGGGCCACGAACGGGCCTTCGGCGCGGATCCGGGCGTCCAGTTCGCGCAGCCGGTCCCGGTGGGCGTCGACGGTGAAGCCCGGGACCATCCAGATCACCTTGCGCAGGAAGTACACCACCGCGCCGATGTCGCGGAACTCCATCCTCAGCCGCTCGGACCGCAGGTCCACCACCTCCAGTCCGGCAGCCCGCGCCTCCTCGCTCTCGACCTCGGGCCGACGGCCCTCGCGCGCCTCCGGCTGCGGCCCGAGGAAGTACTCGACCAGCTCGAAGACGGACGCCGGACCCACGTGCTGGGCGAAGTAGCTGCCGCCGGGCCGCAGCACCCGGGCGATCTCCGCCCACCAGGCCCGCACCGGGTGCCGACTGCTGACCAGGTCGAAGGCCCCGTCGGCGAAGGGCAGCGGAGGCTCGTCCTGGTCCGCGACCACCAGCGCGCCCAGCGGGTGCAGCAGCCGGGTGGCCCGGGCGAGGTTCGGCGGCCAGGACTCGGTCGCCGCGAGGACGGCCGGGATCCGGCCCTGCGGCCCGGCGAGCCGCAGGGCCCCGGCCAGCACCTCGCCACCGCCGGTCTGGATGTCCAGGGCCGCCGACGCCTCACCCAGACGTCCGGACAACAGCCGCTGGTAGCCCCAGGACGGGCGTTCCTCGGTGGCCCGGCCGTCCAGCCAGGAGAAGTCCCAGCCGTCCACGGACACGGTCCCGGCCTCGGCAATCAGCTCTTCGAAGGTGCGCATGCCCGCATCATCCCGGTGGCGGTGCCGTCCGGCCACCGGATTCCTGACCGGGCGAGTGGCCGGCAAGGTCCGTGCGGCACGAGCCGAGCGGACGGCCGTCGGACTCCTGGCCGGGCCGACGGCCGTCAGGCTCCGCGCCGCGTCCGTAGCGCAGGACCAGCCCGACCCGTACCTCCAGACTCCCGGCGGCGATCAGCCCGGACACCGGCTCCGCGCCACCGCCGTCCGCCTCGAAGGCGACCAGCACACCCGGTGGTTCGCCGCACTGCCGCTCGACGAGCCGGCGTTCCTCGGGCGCGGGAGCACGGAACACCGGGTCCTGGAAGCCTGCCGGGCAGCGCACGTGGAGCGGATCGGCGAAGACCAGCTCCAGCCCGTGGTGGTAGGAGAGGTCGTACCCGGCGGCCAGGCGCAACTCGCCCGGGTGCCAGGAGAAGACGTCCCAGTCCCACCAGGAACCCTCGGGCAGCACCACCGGCTGCTCCACCGGGCCGGCCGACCGGTCCTGCCCGGCTTCCATCCGTTCCTCCTCCTCGGCCCGTCCCCGCCCGCCCCCGGGTGGTCCCGGCGCCCGGCGCCTGCGAAAACCGCTGCACCGCGCCGACGGCCCCGCGAGGATGGTGCCATGACCACATCCCCCGTCGCCCGCTTTTACGACGACTTCGCGGCCGGCTACCACCTCATCTACGCCGACTGGGACGCCTCCGTCATCCGTCAGGGCACCGCGTTGGACGCCCTGGTCCGCGACCGGCTCGGGGACCGCGCCGCCGAGGTCCTGGACTGCGCCTGCGGCATCGGTACCCAGGTGATCGGTCTCGCCGGCCGCGGGCACCGGGTCACCGGGACGGACCTCAGCCCGGTGGCCGCCGGCCGCGCCGCCGCGGAGGCCGTCCGGCGCGGGCTGGAACTCCCCACCGCCGCCGCCGACATGCGGCAGCTCCCCTTCCCCGACGGCAGCTTCGACGTCGTGGTCTGCGCGGACAACGCGCTGCCCCACCTGCTCACCCCGGCGGACGTCCTGGCCGCGCTCAGTGAGATGCGCCGCGTCCTGCGCCCCGGTGGTCTGCTGCTGCTCACCACCCGCCCGTACGACGAGCTGCGCCGCGGCCGGCCGTCCTCCACCGCGCCGCAGACCGCCGAGCGGGAGGGACAGCGGTCCGTCGTCTTCCAGCTCTGGCAGTGGCACGAGGACGGCGAGCGGTACGACTCGGAGCTGTTCCAGTTGCTGTCCGACCACGCCGGACAGTGGCGTGTCGACGTCCACCGGTCCACCTACTGGGCCCTCACCCAGGCGCAGTCGAGTGCCTTCGCCACGGCGGCGGGCTTCATCGGGGCGGAATGGAAGGCACCCGCCGACACCGGGTTCTTCCAGCCCGTCCTGATCGCCCGTACGCCCGAACGCCCGGATGCCTTGACGGCCTGACGGCCATGCGCCCTTGCGCCCTTACGCCCTGCTCGTACTCCGCCCCGACCTTCGGTCCCCAGCGTTGCCACTCACGCTCTCCGGCGCCATCACCTCCCTCGTGCCATCACCTCCCTCGTGCCGTCGCCTCCGTCACGCACCGATTCCTCCCCGCCGCCGCAGGGCAGCGACCTACCGACCACCTCCCAACGCCGCCACCGCCTCCGCGACCCGCGCCGCACCGTCCTCCTCAGCCATCGCGCGCGCCGCCGCCCGCGCCCGCGTGCGCAGGGACCGGTCCTCCACCGCCTGCCGAACGGCCTCCGCCAGCCGGGCAGCGGTGAGATCGGCGAAGCGGAGCGGAGCGGTGGCGGCACCGATCCGGGCGAGCCGGTCGGCCCAGAAGGGCTGGTCCGCCATCACCGGGACCGGAACGCTCGGGACTCCGGCCCGGAGCGCCGCGGCCGCCGTACCGGCTCCGGCATGGTGCACGACAGCCGCCAGGTGCGGGAAGAGGCGGGCGTGGGACACCTCGCCGATGCTCAGCACGTCACTCCCCTCTCCGACCGTCCCCGCCCAACCCGCCTGCAGCACACCCCGCAGTCCCGCCTGCCGCAGCGCCTCCACGGCAAGGGCACCGAGCCGCGCGCCCTGCCCCTCCGCCATGCTGCCGAACCCGATGAACACCGGCGGCGGCCCGGCCCGCAGGAAGTCCTCGACCTCGGCCGGGAGCCGGTAGTCCGCCGCGACGTACGGCCACCAGTTGCCGACCACCCGCAGTCCCTCCCGCCAGTCCTCCGGTCGTGGCACGAGGGCGCGACTGAATCCGTGCAACACCGGCCAGCCCGCCCGCTCCACCGCTCGCCGACGCGCGCCCTGGGAGACCGCCGGAAGGCCCAGCCGGGACCGCAGCCGGCGCGCGGCCGCGGTGTGCAGGCGGTCGACGACCTGCTGGCCGAGCGCCCCCGCGGCACGGTTGCCCCAGCTCCCCAGCGAGCGACCGCCCCCGACGACCGGCGGGAACTCCCGGGTCGGCAGGGTGGGTTGGAGGTAGACCCCGAGACACGGCAGGTCCATCGCCTCGGCGAGGTGCCAGCCCAAGGGCGCGGTGGTGACGCTCAGCAGCAGCACGTCGGCACCGGGCGCGGCGGCGTCGGCGAGCCCGTCACCGAGTCGGTCGATGAACTCGGCCGCCCGCGTGAGCAGTTCGGAGCGGCCGCCGCGCGAACCGGCGGGCGCGGAGGTCCCGCGAGGGTCGGCCGGGAGCGGCCGGAACTCCAGGCCACTGCCGGCCACCAGTTCGCGGAACGCCTCCGGCGCGGCGAGCGCGACGTGGTGCCCCTCGCCGCGCAGCCGCGCCCCGAGTCCGGTGTAGGGCGCGACGTCACCGTGGGAACCGGCGGTCATCAGGAGGATCCTCATCGGGTCGCCTCCCGGTCGCCCGTGCCGTGCCGCTCGGCGTTGCAGCCGATGGCGGTGCGGAGGTACCCGGCCAGCTCCGGGCGCTGCTCGGCTGCCGGTACGACGAGCGCGAAGGCACGGGCGTCCGCCTCGTAGTCGTCGGCGATCCGGCAGTGCATCTCGGGCGGGCAGGGCGTGAACCATCGGGTGATGTGCTGCCGGTGCTCCTCGGCGAGGTCCAGCACAGCCTCGTGGTCCGCCGGTAGACCCTCGTCGAAGGCCGCCAGCAGCCGGCCGCGCCAGGCGGCGGCCTCCGCCATCAACTGCCGCCAGTCCTCCTTCGAGTGGGCGGCGGCGCGGGCCAGGGCTTCCTGGTGGCTCTCCCGCTCGCCCCACTTGAGGTGGGCGTCGGCCGCGTAGCTGAGGTCGAAGACGACGTCGCCGAAGACCTCGAAGCGCTCCTCCGGGCCGAGTTCGAGCCCCGTGCGCTGGACCTCGATGGCCCGCTCGGCGACGTCGACGAGCTTCTGCAGCCGGGCGATCTGCTCGGTGAGGGCCTGCCGTCGGGCCAGCAGGTGGTCCAGGGCGTTGGCCTGCGGGTCGGCCAGGATCTCGGCGATCTCGTCGAGCGGGAACCCGAGCTCCCGGTAGAAGAGGATCTGCTGCAGCCTGGCGAGGTCCGCGCCGTTGTAGAGCCGGTAGCCGGCCGGACTGCGTTCGCTGGGCGACAGCAGCCCGGACCGGTCGTAGTGGTGCAGGGTCCGGATGGTGACCCCGGCGAATCCCGAGACCTGTCCCACCGACCAGCTCATGAGTCCCTCCCGTGTGTCCGTGTGTCCGTGCGTCCGGCCGTCCGCTGTGCTCACCGTGCGGCCTGACGTGGGGTGAGGGTCAACACGCGCAGCTCAGCGGCCTGCTCCGGGGACCGGGGACCGGGCCCGCTCAGGTCTCGCGCTGCGGGTGGTAGGCGCTCTCGGGTATGCCGAAGGTCCAGGCGACCCCGGCGCGGGCCGTGCGGGTGCTCGGAGGGACGCGCAGCCAGTAGGTGCGGTACGTGCCGTCCGGCTCGGGGGTGGAGTTGACCACCTCGACCATCACCACCGGCTCGTCGTCGGGCAGGACGATCCGCCAGAGCACACCGGTCTCGTCGCGGTGCAGGGGCTCGGCGCCGGAGTCCTCCAGGTAGCGGTCGTAGCCGTAGTGCTCCAGCAGGACGCGGCGCAGCTCGGCGTTCTCCTCGGTGCGGATCCGTTCGACGGTCACCTCGGCCAGCCCGGCCAGGAACTCCGGCGGGACGGGCATGCCGCGCCAGGCGTGCAGGGCGAAGCCGTCGGCGTACTCCAGGGCGGGCCCGTCCGCCCGGTCAAGGCGTCCGGCCTCGTCGCGGTGCAGCGCGGTGGGGCGCTCGCTGAGCAGGGCCACGTCCCGGTAGGGCCACCACCAGCCGGCCTCGCGGGCCAGTTCGGCGAGCGGCGCCACGGCGTCGGCGCCGGCCCCGGCGGCTTCCAGGGCGGCGAACCACGGCGCGTCGTGCTGACCCCGCACGGCGTCCAGCAGCGCGAGCCGGATCGTGGTGCGGCGGGAGCGGGCCTCGGCCGCGACGGCGACGTCGGCCTCGCGGTCGGCCTCGGGGGCGAGCCGGTCGAGCACGGCGTTGCGCACCCGGTCGGCGAGCGGCGTGGTGACCGGGCCGAGTTCGCCGCCGGTCAGCGCCCAGTGCGCCGCCCAACCGGTCGGGCCGACGTGCTCGACGGCCCGCCGCCGGGCCGTCTCCCAGGGCAGGGTGCGCACGGCCTCGCGCACGCTCTGCGCCCCGGCGGCCCGCAGCTCCAGCGCGGCTCCGGCCGCGGCGAGGGGCGAGTCGAACCAGCGGACCACCGCGGGCTCGGGCAGCCCGGCCGCCCGGTAGGCGGCCCGTACGGCACGTTCGGCCGCCGCCCGGTCGCCGGCCCCGGTGGCCGCGGCGGCGGCGCGCCAGCGGGCCGTCACCCCGGCGGTCCGGTCCGGCGTCCGCACGGCCGTCGGGTCGTTCTGGGTCACCGTCTCCATCGTCTGCTCCGTTCCCGGCCCGGGCTCCTCACCCGGCCGTCCGCTCTCGATCCGTTCCAGCGGCCCCCGCCCGCACCGTGCCACCGCTCCCCTGCCCGCCGGCTCCGGCGGAGCGGGCGTCAGTCCGCGACCATCCGCACCGCGCCGGGGACGTACTCGCGCTGACGGACCACCCGGTACCAGCCCTTCGGCAGCGGTATCGCCGCGTGTTCCTCGTGCACCACCCGCCCGCCCTCGGGCAGGTGGAGCCAGCCCGCGCCGAACGGCCCCGCCTCACGGCGCAGCTCACCCGGGCCGACCACGGCGTGCGCGTGCCCGGTGACCTCGCCCAGGGCGAGCACCATCCGGCCCCGCGCGTCCCGGGGCTGCACGGCCAGCTCCGCCGCCCGCGGCGGCACCGCCTCCTCCTCGACCGGCACGATCAGCACGTCACCCTGGCGGTACATCAGTCCTCCCTCGCCGTACGGCCGGGCCCGGCGGACGCCTGGGCCCACGGCTCCGCCGCGCCTCCCGCGGTCACTCTCCGGAGCCATGACCGGAACATAGGGCATGGGTCTGACAACGCGCCCCGGCTCCGACCCGGCCGCCGGTCTGTCGGTCCCTGCTGGTAGACAGTTGTTCGGCCCAGACCCCGGAGGAGCAGCGCATGACGGTCAACGAGCACATCGAGCGGTTCCACGGTCTGCCCGTCTTCGACTTCGTCGAGGCCATGGAGGAGGCCGCGGAGCGCGGCGGCGCCGACTCCCTCCGACTGCCCGACGCGGCTTCGGCCGCCTGGCGGATCAACCTCGACTACGAGTCGGAGGCGACGTTCGCGGAGCGCTGGCAGCAGTTCCTCGACACCGTCGACTCCGAGCGGGTCACCGCCGTCGTGATCGGCCAGTGGTCGCAGGAGGATCCGGACAGCTTCCGGGAGCCGATGGAGGCGGTGGTCGCCGGCGCCGACCGGCTGCCCGCCCTTCGCGCCCTCTTCGTCGGTGACATCACCTGTGAGCAGTGCGAGATCTCCTGGATCCAGCAGTGCGACATCACGCCGCTGCTGACGGCGTTCCCGGAGCTGGCCGAGCTGGTGGTGCGCGGTGCCTCGGAGGACTGGGACGGCAAGGGCGGTCTGGCGCTGCAGCCGCTGCGACACGAGGCGCTCAGGGCGCTGCGCTTCGAGTCCGGCGGCCTGCCGGGGTCGGTCGTGCGCTCGGTGGCCGGCTGCGACTTCCCCGCACTGGAGCGGCTGGAGTTCTGGCTCGGTGTCGACAACTACGGCGGCGACGCGACGATGGAGGACCTCACTCCGTTCCTGGACGGCACGCGCTTTCCGGCGCTGCGCCACCTCGGTCTGCAGAACAGCGCGTTCGAGGACGACATCGCGGCCGCCGTGGCGCACGCGCCCGTGGTCGCCCGGCTGGAGTCGCTCAGCCTCGCCATGGGGGTACTGACGGACCAGGGCGCCACCGCCCTGCTGGAGGGCCAGCCGCTCACCCACCTGCGCTCGCTCGACCTGCACCACCACTACCTGAGCGACGAGATGCAGCAGCACCTGCACCAGGCCCTGCCCGGGGTCGAGATCGACCTCTCCGAGCCCGGCAAGCCCGACGACCGGTGGCGCTACGTCGCCGTGGCCGAGTAGCCGCCGGCCCCGCTCCCGTCCGACCACCGACCACCGACCACCGACCACCGACCACCGACCACCGACCACCGACCACCGACCAGGATCCGACATGACCGTCTCCCACCACATCGAACGCTTCCATGAGCTGCCGATCCACGAGTTCACGCCCGAGGACACCCGACCGCAGCCCGCGGCCGGCGCCGTGGCCTGGCGGCTGTCCGTCGACTACGGCTCCGAGCAGGGCTTCGGTCAGCTCTGGCAGTCCTTCCTCCGGGCCGTCGACCCCGCCGGCGTCCGCGCCGTGGTGATCGGCCCCTGGTGGCAGGACGGCTACACCTCCGTGCACGCCGTGGTCGAGGCCGTCACGGCCGAAGCCGGGCGCCTGCCCGCCCTGGAGGCGCTCTTCCTCGGCGAGGTGACCTTCGACGAGTGCGAGATCTCCTGGCTGCAGATGGACGACGTCACCCCACTGCTGACCGCCTTCCCGGAGCTGCGGTCGCTGACCGTGCGCGGCGGCATGGACCTCGCCCTGGAGCCGGTGCGGCACGACCGGCTGACCTGCCTGCGCTTCGAGTCCGGCGGCCTGCCGGCCGCCGTGGTGCGCGCGGTGGCCGGGTCCGAGCTTCCCGCGCTGGAGCGTCTGGACCTCTGGCTCGGCGTGGACGAGTACGGCGGCGACGCCACGGTCGACGACCTCGCGCCCTTCCTGGAGGGCACCCGCCTGCCGGGGCTGCGCCACCTCGGACTCGCCAACAGCGAACTCCAGGACGAGATCGCCGCCGCCCTCGCGCACGCGCCCGTGGTCGCCCGGCTGGAGTCGCTCAGCCTCGCCATGGGGGTGCTGTCCGACGAGGGCGCCACCGCCCTGCTGGAGGGCCAGCCGCTCACCCACCTGCGCTCGCTCGACCTGCACCACCACTACCTGAGCGACGAGATGCAGCAGCACCTGCGCCAGGCCCTGCCCGGGGTCGAGATCGACCTCTCCGAACCCGAGGGCGACGACGCGGACGACGAGGACGACCGCTACGTCTCGGTCGCCGAGTAGGCGGTGGAACGACGATGACGCCGCAGCTGACCGTCCTCGGCAACCCGGGCCACCGGCGGGTGACGATGTTCGCCGCCGCCGCGCGGGCCGCCGGGCTGCCCGAACCCGCCGTCCTGCCCTGGCTGGACGTGCTGCGCGGCCGGTACCGGCTGCCCGAGGGCGCTCTGCTGCGCGTCGAGTCGCCCGGCGAGGAACCGGAGGTCGACCGGCTGCTGCGCGGCCCGGTGCTCGGTCCCGGCTACGCGCCGACCAGGGTCGAGGGCACCGCCGCCTGGTACACGGGGGTGACGGCCGCGCTGCGCGGGTTGGCGGCGCGGCCGGGCGTGCGGCTGCTGGGCGACCCGGAGGAGATCGCCGTGATGTTCGACAAGCGCCGGGCACACGCGCTGCTCGCCGCGGCCGGGGTCCCGGTTCCCAGGGCGCTCGGCGGTGAGGTCACCGGCTGGGAGCAGTTGCGCGGACGCCTCTCCGAGACCGGTCTGCACCGTGTCTTCGTCAAGCCCGTACACGGTTCCTCCGCCTCCGGGGTGACGGCCCTGGAGTTCGGGCCGCGCGGGCAGCTGCAGGCGACCACCTCGGTCGAACTGGCCGACGGCCAGTTGCACAACTCGCTGCGGGTGCGCCGCTACCGCAGTGAGCGGGAGGTCGCCGCCATCGTCGACCGGCTGGCGCCGGACGGGCTGCACGTCGAGCAGTGGATCCCGAAGGCCTCGCAGTCCGGCCGCTCGGCCGACCTGCGGGTCGTGGTGGTGGCGGGCCGGGCCACCCACGCGGTGGTGCGCACCAGCACCCAGCCGATGACCAACCTGCACCTCGGCGGTGCCCGGGGCAGTGTCGAGCAGGCCCGGGAGGTCGCCGGCTCCGCCTGGCCGGCGTTGCTGGAGACGGCCGAGCGCGCCGCGGCCTGCTTCCCCGACTCACCGATGGTCGGCGTCGACGTCCTGCCCACCACCGGTTGGCGGCGTGCCCTGGTCGGCGAGGTGAACGCCTTCGGCGACCTGCTCCCCGGACTCACCGGCCTGCCGGGCGGCCCCGCCGAGGGCCTCGACACCTACGGCGCCCAGCTCGCCGCCCTCTCCACGCCCGCCCGATCGCCGCACAGGGCGACGGACCACCAGATCACGGAACCCGCTCGATGAACCACCGAACCACCACCCCCGCACCCGCACCCGCACCCGCACCCGCACCCGCACCCGACATGAACGCGATCGTGGGTACCCACGACCTGCTGCTCGTCACCCTCGACACGCTCCGCTTCGACGTCGCCGAGGAGTTGGCGGCCGCCGGCCGGATCCCGAACCTCGCAGCCCTGCTCCCGGACGGCCGGTGGGAGCGCCGGCATGCGCCCGGCAGCTTCACCTACGCCTCCCACCAGGCGATCCTCGCCGGCTTCCTGCCGACCCCGGCCTCCCCCGGCGGTCCGCACCCGCGCCTGTTCGCCGCCCGCTTCGCCGGCTCCGAGAGCACCGCCCCGCGCACCTGGGTCTTCGACGCCCCGGACCTGCCGACCGCCCTGGGTGCCGCCGGGTACCGCACGGTGTGCATCGGCGGCGTCGGGTTCTTCAACAAGCAGGGCCCACTGGGCTCGGTGCTGCCCGGCCTGTTCCAGGAGAGCCACTGGTCGGCCGGGATGGGCGTGGCGTCCCCGACCTCCTTCGAGGAGCAGGTCGCCCGGGCCGAACGGGTCGCCGCCGAACAGCCCGCCGAGCAGCCGCTGTTCGTCTTCCTGAACGTCTCGGCGCTGCACCAGCCCAACTGGTTCCACCTGCCCGGCGCGACCCGCGAGCACGGCGACTCCCGGGCCAGCCACGCCGCCGCCCTGGAGTACGTGGACGCCCACATCGGCCGGCTGTTCGCGGCGATGAGCGCCCGCCGCCCCTGCTTCGCGATCGTCTGCTCCGACCACGGCACCGCGTACGGCGAGGACGGCTACACCGGTCACCGGATCGGCCACGAGGTCGTCTGGACGGTCCCGTACGCCCACTTCACCCTCCCCGCCGGGGCGGCGGATACGGCCGCCCCCACCATCCCAGCCCCCGCCCCCGACACCGCCACCACCGAGGAGCGCGCATGACGACCGCACCCCCGCGCCCCGACTCCCCGTACCAGTCGTACGTCTACGCCTACCCGCACAAGACGGCGTACCGGCCGCTGCCCGACCGCCCGCCGCTGCGCGAGCTGTGGGCCGGGGAGCCCCAGCACGCGCTCTCGCTCTACCTGCACGTCCCGTTCTGCGAGGTGCGCTGCGGCTTCTGCAACCTGTTCACCCGGATCGGCAGCCCCGCGGGCCTGACCACGGCCTACCTGGACGCCCTGGAGCGCCAGGCCGGGGCCGTCCGCGAGGCCCTGGACGCCGGTGCCCGGTTCGCGCTGGCCGCCTTCGGCGGCGGCACGCCCACCTACCTGACGGCCGGCGAACTGGAACGGCTGTGCGACATCGCCGAGCGACGGATGGGCGCCGACCTGCGGGCGGTGCCGCTCTCGGTGGAGGCCTCGCCCGCCACCTCCACCGCCGACCGGCTGGAGGTGCTGGCCGCCCGGGGCACCACCCGGCTGAGCCTGGGCGTGCAGTCCTTCGACGACACCGAGGCCCGCTCGGCCGTCCGACCGCAGAAGCGGGCCGAGGTGGAGGCCGCCCTCGGCCGGATCCGCGCCGCCGGGTTCCCGGTGCTCAACATCGACCTCATCTACGGCATCGACGGCCAGACGGAGGCGAGCTGGCTCCGCTCCCTCGACGCCGCCCTCGCCTGGCAGCCCGAGGAGTTGTACCTCTACCCGCTGTACGTCCGCCCGCTGACCGGCCTCGCCCGGCGCGGCGAGCAGGAGGGCCCGGCCGCCTGGGACACCCGCCGGCTCGCGCTCTACCGCTCCGGCCGCGACCACCTGCTCGCCCACGGCTACCAGCAGGTGTCGATGCGGATGTTCCGCCGCGCCGCATCCCCGCAGGCCGGGGCGAGCGAGTACGCCTGCCAGACCGACGGCATGGTCGGCCTGGGCTGCGGCGCCCGCTCCTACACCTCGCGGCTGCACTACTCCTTCGACTACGCGGTGAACGCCACCGAGGTGCGCGGCATCATCGACGACTACGTCGGCACCACGGACTTCCACCGGGCCGAGGTGGGCCACTGGATGCGGGACGACGAGCCGCGCCGGCGCCACCTCGTGCAGTCCCTGCTGCAGGCCGAGGGCATGCCGCTGGCCGACTACCGCGCCCGGTTCGGCCGTTCGCCCGCCGAGGACTTCCCGGCCGAGCTCGCCGACCTCGCCGAGCGAGGCTGGCTCGCGACGGACGACCCGGAGCACCTGCGGCTCTCCCCGGAGGGGCTGGCGCACTCGGACGCGGCCGGCCCGATGCTGTTCTCGCCCGGGGTGCGGGCCCTGATGACGGCGTACGAGGCGAAATGACCTTCCTCGGCCTGCCGGGCGTCGCACCCCGCACCGCGCCCGCCCCCGGCACCGCGACATCCCCCGCGGCCGGGGCCGTCGACGAGGACGGCGCACGGGACCTCACCCTGCTCTACCGCGGTCCGCTGGCGTCCTGCGACTACGACTGCCCCTACTGCCCGTTCGCCAAGCGCCGCGACACCCCGGAGCAACTGCGCGCCGACCGGGCCGCGTTGGCCCGCTTCACCGGCTGGGCCGCCGGGCGCGCCGGCACCGGTGACACGCTGTCGCTGCTGTTCACCCCCTGGGGCGAGGGCCTGGTCCGCTCCTGGTACCGCCGCGCACTGGTCGAACTGAGCCGCCTGCCGCACGTCCGCCGGGTCGCGATCCAGACCAACCTCAGCTGCCGCACCGGCTGGATCGCCGGGGCGGACCTCGACGTGCTGGCCCTCTGGGTCACCTACCACCCGGGTCAGGTCACCCGCGAGCGCTTCCTCGCCAAGTGCCGCGAACTGGACGCGCTCGGGGTCCGCTACAGCGTCGGCGTGGTCGGCCGGCCCGAGCACCTCGACGAGGCCCGCCGCCTGCGCGCCGACCTGGCCGAGGACGTCTACCTGTGGGTCAACGCCGCCGAGGGGCTGGACTACACCGACGCCGAGGCCGCCCGCTGGACCGACCTCGACCCGCATTTCGGCTACAGCCGGCACGCCCACCCCAGCGCCGGACTGCCCTGCCGCACCGGCGAGTCCGTGCTGTCGGTGGACGGCGGGGGCACCGTTCGCCGCTGCCACTTCGTCCGGGACGTCCTCGGCAACCTCTACGACGGCAGCTACCGCGCCCGGCTGGGGCCGCGACCTTGCCCGTTGCCGGTCTGCGACTGCCACATCGGCTACGTCCACCTGGAGACCCTGCCGCTGTATCCGCTGTTCGGCGCGGGGGTCCTGGAGCGCATCCCGGCCGACTGGCCGCCGGGCCGTGACGGATCACCGGCGACGAAGCGGCGGTGACGGGTCCCCCCGTGAAAAATCGCCGGTGACGAAGCCACCGATAAATCGGTTGCGAACCGACCACGTTGCGTGAAAGTGTACGAACGACCGTACCGGACCAGCAGGTTCAGGAAGGAGGCCCGCCATGATCAGCGGTATACGACCGGCAGCTGCGCCGGGCCTCGCGCTCGGTGACACCCCGGCCCGCGCTTCGACACGCAAGCCGCACCCGGCCTGACGCCTGCACCCGCCGCCACCGGGTCGGCGCCGCCCGGCGCACCAGCTGCCGCGCCTCCTCCTCGAAGTGTCCTTCGTGCCCCCTGGCACGTTCGACACGAGGAGCCAGCCAGCCCGCCCCGGTGTCCGACACCCACCGGCCCACCAACGTCGCCCTGCCCACCCTCTCCGTCCTGCTCTTCTCCGAACCGTCCGCGAGCCGGCACAGCGAGAACGACGCGTCTCCACCGCGCCGCCCGTTCGCCGCCGATGACTCCCTACGCGCCGAGGCCGCCCACCGGCTCGCCTGCGAGGGCACCGCCCTGCTTCGGCAGGGCGCCTGCCCCGGCGCGCTCCGACTCCTGTACGCCATGCGCCGCCGCGCCGAGCGGCACCGACCCCGATTCGCCTCCGATTCCACATCCGACGCCCCGGCCGAGGCCTTCCTCGCGGCCGGACCGACCGCTCCTTGACAACAGAATCGTGTCCCTGCACGAACTCCTCGGGGCGGCGAACTCCTCGGAGTGATCGGCGCCCACCGGTGCCGCACCCGGGGCATCGAGGTCCCGGGGCGTCGAGGTCCCCGCACCCGGCGCCCGCATCCACCCGCACGACGGGCCCTCCCGCCGGCCGCGGCAAGCACGTCCGCCTCGTCGCCAGGGCGCCGCTGCCACCGGCCGCCCTCGACCACCCCACCGCCCGGGACCCGGGCACCGGCACCGGGGGTGCTCGCCGCCGTCCTCGCCTGGCGCGTGGCCGGGCCCTGGTCACCGACGCCAAACCGGCGGGCGCTCGGCCGCGCGCACGCGTGACTCCAGGCGACCGCGCGCGCACGCCCCGAAGCGAGCCCTCGCTCACCGGGCGGCCCGGCCCCCGCGTCCCTAGCCTGGTAACAGGGAGGAGGCAAAACACCATGCTTGGAGACGCACCACTGCAAGCAGTCATCCCCGCCGCCGATCTCGCACGCGCCAAGTCCTTCTACACCGACACCCTCGGCCTCAAGCTCACCGATGAGAACGAGGAGGAGTTCGTCTGCGACTGCGGCGGCACCCAGTTCAGCGTCTACCGCACACCGAGCGGCGGACAGGCCGCCCACACGCTCGCCAGCTTCAAGGTCGCCGACCTCGACGGCGAGATGGCCGGTCTCCGCGACCGCGGCATCACCTTCGAGGAGTACGACTTCCCCGGTCTGAAGACCGTCAACGGCATCGCCGAGGGCGAGGGCATGCGCGCTGCCTGGTTCAAGGACAGCGAGGGCAACATCATCTGCGTGTCCCAGCGCGTCGGCCCGTAGGCCGTCCCCATCACCCACCCAGCCGGTGGACGGTTCCCCCGGGCCCGCCCACCGGCCCGTCATACCCGCCGGCCCACAGGCCCGCACCCGCCGGAACCGGCCCGGCGGCCCTCGCGCCTGCCGCCAGGGCCCTGTCGGACGACGCCGCTGCCCGGCCCGCTCGTGCGGAGCGGGCCGGGCAGCAGGGGCAACGGTCGGCCGACCGCGGCTTGGCGACGAACCGGTACGCCGGTCAGTCGTCCGTCTCGTCGTACCGGCCGTGGCCGAGGCGGCGCAGGTCGAAGGACCAGATGCCGCGGCCGAAGGTGGCGGCGTAGAGCTTGCCGTCAGGGCCGATCTTCAGCTGCTGCACCGCGGTGGTGGGCAGGTTGCGGCCGAGGGTCCGCCAGTCGGTGGTGTCCGGCGCTCGGTAGAAGGCGGCGAGGTCGGTGCCGAGGGCGAGGCCGCCGTTGGGGAGGATCTTCACCGAGGTGGCCGGGACGTCGGGCAGGTTGGCCGAGACGTCGGTCCAGGTGGTGCCGCCGTCGTGGGTCTCGAAGACATGGCCGATGCCCGCTCCGGGGCCCTCGGTCCAGGTCCGCGAGAAGCCGTTGAACGCGACCAGGACGTGCTGGGCGTCCTTCTCGTCCACCGCGAAGGAGGAGATGTAGCGGTTGGGCAGGGTGCCGTCGACGGGCAGGCTCAGCTGGTGCCAGCCGGTGCCGTCGGTCTTGCCGACCGCGATGCCACGACTGAAGCCGACGTTGTTGCACGGGCCGCACCAACCCGCGTACACGGTGCCGTCGACGGTCGCGACCGCGGTGGCGACGTGTCCGGCACCGAGGTCGTAGGCGGAGGTCCACTCGCTGCCGCTGCGGATCGCGTAGCCCTTGTGCTGGACCCAGACGTGTTGCCCGCCGGCGATCCAGGTGTTGACGTCCTTCGGGTCGCTGGTGATCGGCGCGATGAAGCGGGCCGCGCTGGTGTCCTTGTCCGGCGGGGCGACCTCGTAGGAGGTGGCCTTGCTCGGGTCCTTCGTCCAGCTGCCGTCGTTGACGGCGCAGTTCTGGGTGACCCACATGTCGAGGTAGACGTACTCCTCGGCGATGTTGCAGCCGTTGTTCGGGTCGACGAGGGTGTCGGCGCCGTCGCCGCCGAAGTTGGAGCCCATCACCTTGTCGTGGGCGCGCAGGATCGACTGTCCGTTGTCCTGCAGTCCGCCGCTGACGATGACGCCCCGGCCCGAGCGGTCCGCCGGGTCCTTGCCGATGCCGACCGAGTAGTACTGCAGGGTGTCGATGGTGCCGTCGTTGAGCGGCGTCCAGTCCTTGGCGTGGCCGTACGCGTCCAGCTGCCCGTTGGTCGGGCGCCGGTAGATGCCGCCGTCGTTGCCGACGTAGACGGTGGGCTTGCCCTGGTAGCTGCCGAAGGCGACGGCGTGCTGGTCGGAGTGGGTGGTCGGCGAGCAGTCACCGGTCTGCTTGGCCGGGTCGATGCTCCAGCACGGGAAGCCGTTGTTCCAGTAGGGCCCGACGGTGGCCCAGGTGCTGCCGCTGTCGGTGGTCTCGAAGACCTCCTCCAGGCCGGCGTAGACGTGGTCCGGGTTGGCCGGGTCGACCTGGAGGAACTGGTTGTACCAGGCCTGGATGCCGGGCTGGTAACCCGCGTCCTGCAGCGCTGAGCCGGAGTTCTTCAGCTTGTCCTTGTCCGCGATCTGGGTCCACGGCCCGAACGGCGAACCGGACTTGGACACGTAGATGCCCTTGAGGCCGGTGTCCGGGTCGCTCGCCATGACTGCCGGGGACTGGTCGATCGCGTAGTAGCGGGAGCCGTCCGCGGAGGCGGCGAAGGTCACGTTGCCGACGTTCGCCGCGTCGCTCGGCAGATCGCCGAGCGAGGCGACGCGCTGCCACGTGCCGTCCGCGGCCTTGCTGTAGAAGCCGTTGTAGGTGTCGCCGCCGCGCCAGCCCACCGCCAGGACCACCTTGGTGGGGTCCTTGGGGTCGATCGCGATGTCGTTGGCGATGTTCTTGTACGGCGCGGCCGGGTCCCCGGCCTTCGAACCACCCGGCAGGTACTCCGGGTTGGGCGCGAACTCCAGCGTCCACGGGCCCGACAGGGTGGTGGCCGAGTGGCTCCAGACACCCCGGCTGGTGGCCGCCCACACCTTGCCGCCGCCGAAGCGCAGCGCGTGGATGATGGTCGATTCGAGCTCCGCGCCACCGACCCGGTTGCCCGGCTGGAACTCCCCGTGCTTGGGGTCGGAGAGCACGTACACGCCGGTGCCGACGTACGAGGTCGCGCCGGTGTTGGACTCACCGGTGGCGTACCAGAGCCGGCCGCCGCCGTCGAGGTTCAGGGTGCCGGTGGACAGCGTGGGCAGCTTGTCGGCGATCGGCTCCCAGTGGCCGCCGCCGGTGCGGGAGCGGAACACCCCGCCGTTGGCACCGCCCGCGTAGACGTAACCGTCCTTGTCGGCCGCGACGCCGGTGATCCGGCCCGTCACCAGCCCGGAGCCGCCGCTGGAGTTGGAGTTGACGTCGCGGTAGCGCGGGTCGTCGGAGTTGTACGGCTTGTCGGTGACGTGGTCCCAGCTGCCGCCGGTGTGCGGCATCGACTGCAGTTGGGCCCAGGCCGCGCCGTAGGCACCGGGCGCGACGACACCGGGCGCGGTGCGGGCCTCGGTGTACTGCGCGGTGCCCTCGGCGGAGTTCTCCGCCTCGTCGCCGCCGTCCCCGGCCTCCGCCTCGGCCCGCGGGGTAAGGTTCGGCGCTGCGGTCGACGCACCAGTGGTGCTCCGCACCTTCTGGGCGTGCGTCTTCCCGATGTCCGCCTGGTGCCGGACCTGCCACGGTTGCGGCTCCGGGGTCACGGGCGGCGCGGCGAACGCCTGGGTGGTGGTCAGTCCGATCACGGTGAGCATGACGGCGCTCAGCAGCAGCCGTCGTCGTTGCCTGGTGGGCACGGTCGCGGTCCTCCCCTGCGGCCGGTCGCGCGGTCGTGCGACTCGGCGGAAACAGGGGGCAAGCCTGGTCGGCCGCTCCGGCCGGGGGTAGGGGTCTACGGTAAGAACCCGGTAAAAGCCTTACAGTTTCGAACAGTTGACTTTCACCGAATACCGAACGTCCGTCACGTCTGTCACTCCTGTCGCGCCCGCCCCTGCCGTCATCACCATCACGGCCGTCACGACCATGCCGGCCGTAGCAGCCGGAGGGTGCCCGCGGGAACCAGACCCGCGAGCACCCTCCGGTCACCGCCCGCGCGCCCGGCGCACCCGGCTCAGGACCACGCGCACCGAGGCGACCGGGTCGAAGGCGCCCGGGCGGTCGCGGGTCAGCGGGTAGCAGGCGAACCCGATCAGCGCCGCGCTGAGGTGGCCGATGCTGGTGTAGTCCCGGTTCTGCTGCACACCCAGGACGTAGACGGCCAGCACACCGGCCGCGTACAGGTACCGCCAGGGCCGCACGATCAGGTAGGTGAGCACCGCGACCACCCCGGCGAGCGCGTAGCTGACGCCGTAGTCGAGGGTGTAGACGGCTCGCGGCGGGGCCAGCCCGTTGTGGATCGCCCAGCCGAGCACGCCCTCGCTGAGGTAGGTCGCGCCGACGTGCGCGAGCATCGCCACCGAGATCCAGCGCAGCGTGCCGAGCCAGCGCTCGGCGGGCACGTGGAAGAGGTTGTAGAGCAGGAAGTAGGAGAACCAGCCGCCGCCCGCGATCCACAGCGCGCTGGTCACCAGGACGCGGACCGGCGAGACCTGCAGGTGGTGCAGGTTGGTGGAACGCCGCTGCAGGATGCGGTCGGCGGTCAGCGGGTCGACGTGCCGGATCACCTCGGTGGTGACCAGCAGGATCGCCAGCCACGCGTAGGTGCCCGGGGCGCGCCGGACGTAGGCCCACACCGCGCGGGCGGCGCGCGCCCACCAGGGCCGCCGGTGCGCCTCTGGGCCCCGGACGGTGCTGCCGGCCATCGGCGCCTCCTCGACAGTCCTCCCTCACCCTCCCCCCGTCCCGCCACCGCCCGCCGCT
Organism: Kitasatospora sp. NPDC059599; assembly: GCF_042735125.1. Classification (NCBI taxonomy): domain Bacteria; kingdom Bacillati; phylum Actinomycetota; class Actinomycetes; order Kitasatosporales; family Streptomycetaceae; genus Kitasatospora; species Kitasatospora sp. NPDC059599. Next base: position 20,900 of record NZ_JBHWCL010000093.1, read on the forward strand.
GTGGCGGCCCGTCCGGGTGACCTGCCTCCCCCCGCCCCGCCCGCTACTCCGCCACGCCCCGGCATCGGGCGGCCGCGCCCTTTGGTGGCCGTCAACCCTCCGATGACGGCGCCCGGCCGTCGCCCTCCACTGTCGTACGCTGGCGCTCCGACCCTCCCGGCCACGACCTCCTCGGCCACGCACCGGGCGTGCCGACACCGGGAACAGCAGACAAGGGCACCAGGCACGATGAGCGATCGCCTCGGGACGAGGACACCGACCGACACCGCCGCGCCCCCACGATCCGCGCCCGGAACGGCCGCCCGCCCGCGGCTCACCGCCGCGTACGTCCTGCTGCTGACCATCACCGCGTCCTGGCTCGCCAGTCAGGGCCACGCCGAGCGGGCCCGGTTCGTCCGGCACAACAGCAGCAACGTCCACCACATGGAGGTCGGAAAGTGGTGGACCCTGTTCACCAGCGGCCTGGTGGTCGACGGGGTACCGGCCTGGGCCGGCATCGCGGCGGTCGCCGTCGTGCTGGGCCTGGCCGAGTGGCGCTGGGGCCCCGCCCGGGCCGCCGCCGTCTTCGTCTTCGGGCACCTGGGCGCCACCCTGCTCACCGAGGGCGCCATGTGGGTGATGCTGAGCACCCACATCCCCGGCGCACTCTCCCGGGCCCGGGACGTGGGCATCAGCTACGGGCTGGTCGCCACCGGCGCCTGCCTGCTCGCCCTGGGCCCGGCCCCGCTGCGCCGCTACGGGCTTCCGGCGCTCGCGCTGGCCCTGGCCACCGCCTGGACGTTGAACCAGCAGCTGGCCGACGCCGGGCACCTGGTCGCGCTCGGCCTCGGCGTGCTCGCCTCCCGGACGGCCTGGGTGCGCACCCGCGCGGCCACCCTCCCCCGCTGACCCCGCATCAGCACGAACCATCACAAACACGCATGAACCATCACGGACGCGCATGGACGCGCACGGACGCGCACGTTCGGGCCGGACTCCCCCCGGGAGCCCGGCCCGTCCCGGATCCCGGCCCGTCCCGGATCCCGGCCCGTCCCGGATCCCCGCCCGTCCCGGATCCCCGCCCGTCTCGGCCTCCGCACTCCACGGCCACCCTCCGGCCCGCAGGTCCGACGCCCTCGACCGCCCCGACCACCCGACCGCTGCAGCCGCCACCGGACCAGAAGCCGTTCACCGGTCCCCAACTATCCGGCGGGTCAGCCGAGTTGACACCTTCGGCACGCGACGGAGGGCGGCCTCGGGGCTCGTCGCCGCCATCGACCCGATCGCATGCCCTTGCATTACTCTGCAAATCTATGCCAGAGTTCGGGCATCGGATCGAATACGCCGAATTCCGTTACACATCGCTGATTCAGGAGCCCGCCAGCGCGGGTCAAGGGTGCATCCATGTCGAAGGTCTTGAGCAAGCTGCCGGTCGGTGAACGGATCGGCATCGCATTCTCCGGTGGGTTGGACACCTCCGTCGCCGTCGCGTGGATGCGCGAGCACGGTGCCTTCCCCTACGCCTACACGGCCGACATCGGCCAGTACGACGAGCCGAACCTCGCCGACGTCCCGGCCCGGGGCCGCGCGTACGGCGCCGAGCAGGCCCGGCTGGTCGACTGCCGGGCCGCGCTGGTCGAGGAGGGCCTGGCCGCACTCGCCTGCGGTGCGTTCCACATCCGCTCCGCCGGCCAGACGTACTTCAACACCACCCCGCTCGGCCGCGCCGTGACCGGCACGCTGCTGGTCCGCGCCATGCAGGAGGACGAGGTCTCCATCTGGGGCGACGGATCCACCTACAAGGGCAACGACATCGAGCGGTTCTACCGCTACGGCCTGCTCGCCAACCCCAGCCTGCGGATCTACAAGCCGTGGCTGGACCAGGCGTTCGTCGACCAGCTCGGCGGCCGCAAGGAGATGTCCGAGTGGCTCGCCGAGCGCGACCTGCCGTACCGGGACTCCGCCGAGAAGGCCTACTCCACCGACGCCAACATCTGGGGCGCCACCCACGAGGCCAAGCGGCTGGAGTACCTGGACGCCTCGATGGAGATCGTCAGCCCGATCATGGGCGTGGCCTTCTGGGACCCGGAGGTGGAGATCCGGACCGAGGACATCACCGTCGAGTTCGAGTTCGGCCGCCCGGTCCGGATCAACGGCCAGGAGTTCGCCAACGCCGTCGACCTGGTCCACGAGGCCAACAGCATCGGCGGGCGCCACGGCCTGGGCATGTCGGACCAGATCGAGAACCGGATCATCGAGGCCAAGAGCCGCGGCATCTACGAGGCCCCCGGCATGGCGCTGCTGCACATCGCCTACGAGCGGCTGCTCAACGCCATCCACAACGAGGACACCCTCGCCACCTACCACACCCAGGGCCGGCGCCTCGGCCGGCTGCTCTACGAGGGTCGGTGGTTCGACCCGCAGGCGCTGATGCTCCGGGACAGCATGCAGCGCTGGATCGGCCACCCGGTCACGGGCAGTGTGACGCTGCGGCTGCGGCGGGGCCAGGACTACTCGGTCATCGACACCCAGGGCTCCAACTTCAGCTACCACCCCGAGAAGCTGTCCATGGAGCGCAGCGTCGACGCCGCGTTCGTCCCGGACGACCGCATCGGCCAGCTGACCATGCGCAACCTCGACATCGCCGACTCGCGCAGCAAGCTGGAGCAGTACGCGGTGCACGGCCAGCTGGCGCCGTGGAGCGGCCTGATCGGCGAGCTCGCTCCGGGCGGGGCCGCGCCCATCGCCGCGGGCACCGGCGACGCGGAGGAGTCCACCGCGCTCGACCACGCGGCGATCGAGTCCGGCACCGACTGACCGGCTCGCCCCGGCCGACGGAGCCGAGGCGTCCGGGGAGGCCGTCGCACCACACCGTGCGACGGCCTCCGCCGTGCCGACCATCCGACGCGCCCACGGGCCCACCCGCGGACCGGCCCGCCACCGCGCCCACGGGGCCCGGCTACCGACCCACCCGCCGACGCCACCCGCCGTGCAGGCCCGGCCCTGCCGTAGCCGAATGGCGGACGTGCGCCCGGCCACGGGAAGGCAGGCCCGGGAAGGGGTGAAGCAGTCGGTTCGATGCCAGCCTCAGCGGTGGCGGTCGCGCTCTGCCCGCTGCCGGTCATCACCGTCATCCACCTCCTGGGCACCCCGCGCGGCCGCACCAACGGCCTCGCCCTCACGGCCGGCCGGTGGTCTGCCTCGCCGCGCCGGTGTCCGTCACCCCGGTGTCCGTCACCCCGGCGACTGGCGGCGCACCGACCCACGTCCGGACCACGCCCTCTGGTCGTCCTGGCTCAAGCTCGCCCTCGGCGCGCTGCTCCTGCCGTCCACCGCACGCCCCCCGGCAGTGGCACGACCGGCCGCGCGCGGGTCACGTCACAGCGCCGCCCGCCTGGCTGCGGCCCTCGACCGCTACCCGCCCGCCAGATCCGCGGGCCTCGCCCGGCACTGGCCGTGGGCAGTCCGACCGCACCCCTCCCGTCCGTCGGAGGCACCGCCTCGATCGCCGCCACCGCCACGGTCACCGCCGCCGCCAAACCGCGACCCGCTCCGGAGCCGAGGCTGCGGCGCCGCTGGTGACGACGATCGGCTCGCTCGGCACGCGACTGCCGCTCGCGGTCCGGCTGGGCGCTCGTCCCGCCGCGCGGGCCGGGTCCTCGGCAAGTGGCGGGCCCGGACGGCTGCCCCTCAAGCCGCGGTCCTGACCACGGCCCCGGCCGTGCTCGGCGCCGGCTACCTGGGCGACGCCCGCTCGGGGCTCGTGTGACCCGGCCTCGACCGACCCACGCGATCGGCGGTTCTCCCGGGGCCGCCTCAGCGGATCCGCACCACCCCCCTGCCCCGCACGGCCCGGACACCCAGCCGCGCGGGGTCCGGCCGCGGGCGTGCCGCCACCGCCTCCCGCAGCGTCAGCAGGATTTCCCCGTCGTAGCGCTCCGACAGCACGCGGGCCAGCTCGGCCGCTCCCCCCGGCCGCACCTCCTGTGCCAGGTCCGGCAACCGGCCCGGGGCGCTGAGGTCCTGGGCCTGGGCGGCCCAGCGCGCCGCGTCCCGCCGTTCCCCTTCGGCGGTGTAGTGCACGGCCAGGCAGTGCACCGCCAGCTGGTCCCCGTACTGGGCCGCTATCCGCCACCAGAAGACGCCGTCGGCCGTGCGCCCCATCCCGTACAGCAGACAGCCGAGGGTACGGAAGGCGGTCTTCTCGGCGAGTTCGAGGTCGAGGGCCAGTTCCCCCGGCGTCACGGCGCCCGCGACACCCGCGCACAGGTGCCGCAGGTCCCGCCGGAGTTCCGCCCTGCCCCCGGCCCAGGGGGACTGCCCCGCACCCGACAGCGAACCCGCACCCGGTAGGCCGCCCGGCGCCGAACCCCAGCCCGGCCACGGCCCCGGACCGGGCCCCGCACCCGGCCCCAATCCCACGCCCGGGCTCGACCCCGACGCCGGAGCGTGCGGCGGTCGGGCCCCCGCCGCCGGACGGGCCGGACGTTCCCGCACGGTGGGGGCGGGCCGTCGGACGGCGGCGAGCCGCTCGGCCAACCGTCGGGTGAAGGCCACCGGGTCGTGATCGCCGAACTCCCGTTCCAGCTCGGCGGAGTGTGCCCGCAGCAGGTGACCGACCCTCGTCTCCCCGACGTCCGCGCGTCCACCGCTCCTGTCCCCGACGTCCCCGTATCCGTCCCTCGTGTCCCCGACGTCCCCGCATGCGCCCCGCGTGTCCCCGACCCTCGCGTCCCCGACCCGCGTGTCCCCGATCCGCACGTCCCCGACGCTCACGTCGCCACCCTCATGCGTCCACCCTCATGCATCCGCCTTCATGTCCGCGTCCTCATGCCTGCGTCCTCACGTCACGACCCCCACGTCACGGCGCTCACGGCTCCGCGCCCTCCTCGTCCGGGTGCTCCAGCAGGTACTCCAGGTGGCGGCGCCCGAGGCTGTAGTAGGTGCGGGCGGTGGTGTGCGCGATCCCGAGCGACCGGCCGATGTCGTGGTAGGACAGGCCCGCCTGGCGCAGTCGGACCACGTCGGCCTGGACCGGGGCGGCCCGCGCAAGCTCGTCCATCGCCCAGTCCAGGGCGTCCAGTTCGGCGAGTTCGTCCAGCTCGTCCTGGCTGGTGTCGGGACGGCGCTGGGCGATCACTCGCAGCCGTTTGCGTTCGGTGCGCCGGCGGTCGCGCAGGACGTCCACCACCGCGTCCTTCACGACCTTGAAGGCGAAGGCCTGCGGATCGGCGCTGGCCAGGGCGCGGCGCCAGTTCTTGTAGAGCGTGGCACCGGCGTTCTGCACCGCGTCCTGGGCGTCCTCGCGGTGACGCAGCCGCTGTTGGGCGTAGCGGAGGTAGCCGAGGCTCTCGCGGGTGAAGAAGGCCTCGAAGTCGTTCGGCAGGTCGCCGAGCGGGTCCGCCCGCAGGCCCCGCTCCTCGCCCGGCCCGGGAGTGTTCACGCACGCCCCCCTTTTCGTGGGTCAGCTGGCCGGCTCACCGGGTGGCGCGCCGACGGCCCTTTGGGGGCTCGTCGTGTAACCGTCCGGGAGGCCGGGGATGTTGACCGGATCGGGCGGACAATTGGCGAACGTTTCCGTTCACTTTCGAACAACCCCACTGACCTGCCGATTCGAGCCCGCCGACCCCACCGGAACACCCACCGAGTGACCCAGATCACACTGCCCGCGACGCCGGCTTGACAAGCCCTCCGCACCACCACGCAGCCACGCCCGACCCGCGCCGTCGACACCGCAGCCCGGCCGCTTCACCGACAGCCCGACCGCGGCCAGGCAGTCACCCGCGCACGCACGGGGGTGCCGCGCCGCGACGCCGGAGGCCACACCGCCTCGGCGAAACCGGCGGCCACCGCCCGGGCCGGGACCTACGGGGCGGGCTCCACCGCCGCCGAGTCCAGCGCGGCGGTGACCCGCTCCAGCAGCCCGCGCAGCTCCGCGAGGTCCTGGACCGGCAGCCCGGTCGCGGCGAGCAGCCGCCGCGGGACCTGTCCGGCCCGCTCGCGCAGCGCCGTCCCCTCGGCGGTGAGCGCGACGGTGACCGACCGCTCGTCCTGCGGGCTACGTTCACGACGGACCAGTCCGGCCGCCTCCAGCCGCTTGAGCAGGGGGGAGAGTGTGCCGGAGTCGAGCCGCAGGCGTTCGCCGATCCGCTTGACGGGCAGTTCGCCGTCCTCCCAGAGCACCAGCATGACCAGGTACTGCGGGTAGGTCAGCCCGAGGTCCCGAAGGAGCACCCGGTAGACGCCGCCGAAGGCGCGGGAGGCCGCGTTGAGCGAGAAGCAGATCTGCTGGTCGAGGCGGAGCAGTTCCTCGTCCGCCATGCCGGGAAGCGTGGTCATGGACCCATCGTACCGATGACGCGCACGCCATTGAGTTGTGCGCAATTGAATTGCGTGCTCTACTTGTGGCACGGCAGGGCACGGACGGACCGCAAGAACGACGGCGGCCCCCGGCCCGTCCGCCACCGAGCACACGAAGCACCACGAAGGGGACCGACCATGGACGCGCTCTACACCGCAGCCGCCACCGCCAACGGCCGGGAGGGCCGCGCCGTCAGCTCCGACGGCCAGCTGGACCTCGCGCTGGCGATGCCGCCGGCGCTCGGCGGCAACGGCCAGGGCACCAACCCCGAGCAGCTGTTCGCGGCCGGCTACGCCGCCTGCTTCGCCAGTGCGCTCGGCCTGGTCGGCCGGCAGGCCCGGGTGGACACCAGCGAGGTCTCGGTGACCGCCGAGGTGTCCATCGGCAAGGACGGCGCCGGCTTCGGCCTCGCCGTCGTGCTGCGCGTCGAGCTGCCCGACACTCTCGCGGGCGAGACCGGCGAGCTGCTGGTCAAGCAGGCGCACGAGGTCTGCCCGTACTCCCGCGCCACCCGGGGCAACATCCCGGTCGAGCTGGTCGTCGAGTAACCGGTCCGCCGACCGGCCGGGCAACCGGCCGGGCAACCGGCCGGGCAACCGACGCCCTCGGGACGAAATTCGGCCCCGGGGCTCCGCAGACGCACCGGGCCCGCCGCACTGGACGTGCGGCGGGCCCGTCCCGCACCATGCTCCGGGCTCCTACTCCCCCGTACCGGGGCCGCCGGGGCCGGGCGAACCGCCGGCGGGAGCACCACTCCCCGGGGCACCACCCACAGGGCCACCGCCACCCGGCCCGTTCGCCGAGCGCAGCGTCTCCAGTCTGTGCCGGTACTCCTCGGCGTCGATCTCGCCCCGGGCGAACCGCTCCGCGAGCACCTGCTCCGGGGCCGGGCCGGTCGCCCAGCCGCTCGGGCCGCCCGCGCCGTGCCCGCCGCCACCGGAGACGCCCGGTGCCGCAGTCGCCGGCGGGACCGGCTGCCGCGAGCGCGAAACGTAGCGGAACAGAGCGATGGCAGCGAGCACCAGGAGCGCCAGGACCAGCAGCGTCCCGATCACCATCAACCCGATGCCCCAGCCGCCCATGCCGTGGCCGTGCCCGTACCCATGCCAGTGCCTCATCAGGACCTCCTCCTCCGGCCCCGTCCGGGCCCGCCGAGGTGATCAGCGCCTTACCACCATCGTGCGCCCGGCACCGGTGAAAGTGCTGTGAAGAAAGCCTGAGAAAACGTTTCGGCGGCCGGGCCCGAAGTCCACGGGGTAGCGTGCCGCTCGTGAACCGGCACGCACGCACGACCCACCACCCGCCCCACGACGGCCGCTCCCCCGAGCAGCTCGTCGCCGCCGGGGTGCTGCGGCGCCACGCCGACCCCAGCCCCCACCCGACCCTCGGCCACTCCCCGATCGCCTACGTCGACACCGCGCTCTGGGCCGAACTCACCGCCCTCGCCATCGCGCCGACCGCCGCCGAGGCCACCGCGACGGCCCTGCTGCACGCACTCGCCGACCACGCCGTGGACGCGGCGCTCGCGCCGGGCAACGAGCGCGCCCCGCACGACGACCTGTACGTGACCGACCCCGCCCACATCGGCCCGGACCGCCGCACGGTCTGGTTCCAGCGCTCCGGCCCGCACGGCCCGATCACCGCCGCCTTCGCACCCTGAACCGTGGGCCGCACCGGCCGCACCGGCCGCACCGAGGCCTGGCCCGCCGGGCCAGGCGGGGCGTACCGGCCGCGACCGCCGAACCCCGGCCCCGAACGGCCTGGACCCAACCCCGATCCCGGCCCGCCCCGGCCCGGCCCGCCCCCGGACCGGGACCCCCTCAGCCCCGGTTCAGCGCTCCACCTGCAGGCTGTGGCAGACCCAGCTGAGCCGGTCCGGCCCGCCGCTCGCCGGCCGGTCGTGGTACGTCCCGTCCGCCACCGACAGGTTGACGATCAGGTAGGCGTGCCAGCCGGCACCCACCCCGTGCAGGTCCGCGTAGACCAGTTCGTCCTCGACGTACCAGTCCACCGAGTTCGCACCGAGCACCACCCGCAGGCCGAAGGTCGCCCCGGGGCCGATCCCCGCGCCGCCGCCGTGCCAGTACCGGAAGCCGCCCCGGACGTGGTTGGAGATCTCCAGCAGGTCGGGGTTGTCGGGGTGGTACTCGAAGACGTCGACCTCGTTGCCGCCGTCCCGCCAGGTCCAGATCGCCGGCCAGGCCCCCAGCTGCACGGGCAGCGTCACGCGCGCCGACAGCACGTCCCCGGCGCGGACCTGGAAGCCGTCCGGACTGCCCTCGGTGGTCAGCAGGTTGCAGTTCCACAGGCCACCGGTGTGCCGCCGGGTGGCGGTGAACACCCCGCCGGGACAGTAGCCGCGGACGAGGTAGTCGAGTTTGTGGTCGCTCCGGTTGGTCGGCCCCATCCGGGGATAGGCGCTGCTGCGCCCGGTGGTCCACTGCCTGGTCGAAGTGAAGTCCGCGTCGAACACGACTGTCACGGCCGCCTCCCCGGTGCCCGGGTGCCCCGGCAGTCCGATCGGCCGGGCACACAGAGTGAGTTACCCGGTACGGTCCGCTGTATGCGAAGCGGACAGCCCGGGTCCGAGACGGACCGGCAGCCACCGGCTCCACCTGCCGGACCGCTGCAGCCCGACCGGCCGGACCCACCCGGCGAGCCCGATCAGCCCGATCGACGCCACCGGCCGGACCCGTCCGACCAACCGGATCAGCCCGATCAGCCCCGCGCGGCCCCGGCCGGCTCGGCCCGTCAGCCGACCGTCGCCGCGCCCCCGGCACCGAGCCGGTCGGTCACGGAGACCACGCCGTCCACCGAGCGGCACAGGTTGAGCACGATCGGCACCAGATGCGGCTCGGGCACGGTGCCGCTGAGCACCACCCGGCCCTGGCTGACCTCCACCCCGATCTCCGCCGGGCTGACGCCCTCGATCCGGCCGAGCACCTCCTCGACGATCTCCCGCCGGATCACCGTGTCCTCGCGCAGGAACACCCGCAGCAGGTCGCCCCGGCTGACCATGCCGACGACCCGCCCTTCCTCGTCCAGCACCGGCAGCCGTTTCAGCCCGTGCCGGCTCATCGTGCGGGCCGCCGCGACCACGCTCACCCCTGGTGTGGTGCAGACGGGCTGGGCCGTCATCAGGTCGGCGGCAGTGACCTCGCCGTCCGGGCCCACCTGCGCCGACTCGGGGGCCGGCAGCAGGCTGCCCGGGTCGTCCTGCGCGGCCAGGGTGCGCAGCAGGTCGGCCTCCGAGACGACGCCGAGCGGCCGCCCTTCCGGGTCCACCACCGGTACCCCGGTGATGTCGTACTCGCTCAGCAGCGTCACGATCTCCCGGAACCCGGTCTCGGGCGAGACCAGGACCACGGGGCTGGTCATCACGGATTCGACGGTGGCATGCCGCACGCCGGTTCACCTCGTCCAACGGTGCTGGTCTGACCGGGCGCGGATCGTCCCGGCCGGTTACCGGCAGCATGGCGTGTGGCGGCGCGGACCGCCAGGGGCCAAGGGGCCGAACGGGTGGGACCTTGGGCCTCGCACCTCGAACACGGACCCGACACGGACCGACGTGGCCCGGCGTGGCCCGACGTGGCCCGACACGGACCCGTTCGCCGGTCACGGGCCCACCCGTCCGGGGCCCGCACAAGGGCCTCACCCGTCCGGGGCCCCTCCCCTCAGGGGTCAGTCGTGCGAAACCGCCCCGCAGCCGACGGCGAGTGGTCGCGGATGGCCATGGCTGTTCCGACGCGTGGGGTCGGGGCCTCGGCCGGCGGGCGGCTCGCCCACAGACGCGGGGTGTCCGGCCCGGCGTGGGCCCGGGCGTCGAGCAGGGTGCGGTTGAAGCCGCTCGACCGTACCGTCGGTCCGCGGCCGGTCGGGCCGGGTCCGTTCGCGTGCGACGCCGTCGACTGCGATGACGCCGCGCCAGGAGTGCGATCGGTGGCCGGCCCCGTTGTCGCTCCGCACCCGTTGGACGACGACGGCCCGGGCGGGGAACGCGCTTGCCCGGGCCGGAACGCGGCGGCCCGTTCGGCGGCGGAGGGCGTGGTGGCCACCGCCGGCGGGGACGTCGCCGAGCTTCCTGATGGTCCACATGGACCAGGTCGCCCGGCACGGCGTGTTCGCCGCGCCGCACCGGGCAGCCGGTGGCGCGGGTCGAACGAGGCGGCAACGGCGCGGTCCCCGGCCGTCGGCGGACCGCTGCCAGGGCCATCGGGCGCCCGGACCGGGCCGGGCGCCCGTCGAGCCCGACGGGCGCCCGTCACCGCCGGTCAGTGCCCGTCACGGGGGCGCCGCTCCCCGGACGTTCCTCCAGCGGTGGCCCGCGGGTGGAGCGCCGCGCCCCCTTCAGCCGCCCTTCGCTCCCCCCGGACGGCGCAACCATCACATGATCGACTCGTTGGACCGTCCACCACAACAGCACGCACGACCGCACGCACGACCGCACGCACAACCGCACACGCGACCGAACGACCGTCCACCACGACCGCGCGAACGACCGCACACACACCAACGCCACGACAGCACCAAGGCTCCCGGGAGGCCCCTTTGCCAGCACGGACGGTGGGCGCGACACCGCCGCACCAGGGGGTCGCGGCGCGCCCGGTCGCGCAGGCCGAGGCCGCGCTGGTGCGCCACTACCGCAGGCTGGTCCGGCTCGCCTACCTGGCCCTGCCGGCCGACCGGGACCGGCACAGCCGGGTGCTCGCCGCCCACAACGCCGTCCAGCGCGCCCTGCCCTTCCGCTGGACCCGCCGTACCGAACCGGACGTCACCGAGGCGGACCCGGTGTACGCCGCGCTGCGCCTGCGGGTCCTGCGCGCCGCGCTCCGCCCGCGCCCGGCGGCCCGCCTGACGGCGCCCCGGGTGTGGGGGTTGCGGCTGTTCACCCCGCACGGCGGCGAGGAGGACGCGGGCCTCGACCGCGTGCTCGCCACGCTGGACGCCCCGGCCCGGGCCGCCTTCGCGTTGCGGACGGTCGACGAACTGGGCCCGCAGCAGGCCGCCGAGGTACTGCGGCGGGCCGGAGTGGCGGCGCCGGACGAAACGGTCGCCGCGGCGGCAGCGGTCCCATCGGCTCCGGACCCGACGGGACCCGCCTTCGACCCGTGCGCGGTCCGGGTGCAGCCGACGGACCTGCTGCGCCGCCGCCGGACGCTGACGGCCACGCTCGCGGTCGGCGTGCTCGGGTTCTCCACCACGGCCGCCGTACTGGGGGGTTCCGGCCCCGGGGCGACCGCCGGTGCGGTGTCCGCGTCCGCGCCGGGCCCCGGCGACCCGGCCCGGCTGGTCCGGGTGGCGCCCGACGCGTGGCAGCACACCACGCGGGTCGACTTCTCCGCCTGGCCCGCCCGGGGCGACCGCCGCGAGGACGGCGCACTGCTCGGCCGGGCCGTGACCGCCTGATCGCGGCCCGGCCCGCAGACCCGTGCCGAACCGGGTACCGACATCGCCCCGCCGGTCGAGACGCCGCAGCTGTTGTTCGCCGGGACGGTGGACGGCACCGGCGTGGTGGTGCTGTACGACGGCCGGCGGGTCGCCCGCTACACCGACGGTCACCCCACCGATGGTCACCCCACCGACGGTCACCCCACCGACGGCGGTGACGCCGGGCTGGACCTCGCCCGGGCCGACGACTCGGACGTGACCACGGCGGGCGCGGTGGCTCTGCGCCGCCGGGGCACGGCCGTCCGCTACCTGCCGGCACCCTGGGTGGACTCCGCCGAGACCCGCCGGATCGACCGACCCGACGCACCGGCCCGCCCGTTGGAGCACCCCGACGGGATCACCGCGTCGGCACCCGCCGGCGGACTCGCCGACTGCCGGGGCTCCACCGTGCTCCAGCTGCGCTCCTCGCCCGTGGTCGCCGAGAAGCACGCCTTCCTGCTGGCCGACCTGGGCGGCCTCGTCCCCGCGCACCTCACCTACACCCCACCGCCGGACCGCGGCCAGTCCCCGCAGCCGGCCCGGGAGCCGCGCGAGGCGACGGCTCAGGAAGCGCTGCAGGCGTGGGCCCGGGCGGGCTGTGCCGTCCCGGACGGGAAGCCGGGCGTCAAGCAGCTCAACCTGTGGGCCTTCGCCGTCCAGCCGTTGCCGCAGAACGCGGGCTCGGCCGCCTGGGTCTGTCTGCGCGTCGACCGCTGGAACGGCGAGGGCAGCGCGGCCACCGCCGTCGTCCTGCCCGCGGGCCGCGGCCCGCAGCGCACCGGGGGCGGCCCGGGCCGGGCGTGCAGCCGGTTCGAGCAGGACACGGCGGCCTGGACGTGGTGGCGTTCGCCGCAGAGCACGGAGTTCCTGCTGGCGGCGGGCAGTCGCCGCGTCACCCGGCTCACCGTCAAGGGGCCGGACTGGTCCACCGACCGGCCCGCACCGGACCGGACGCTCGCCGTCGAGCGCCCCGCGCGCTCGGCCGTCCAGGTGGAGGCGCTCCTGGACAACGGCGCCAGGATCACCCCGCCGCACTGAACCCGCCCCTGCCGCAGCGACCGCCCGGCCCGTGCACACCCCGCCACCCGCTCGCCCCACTCCGCCCCGCTCGACCCACGCATCGCGCTCACCCTGCCGAACCTGCCCGCCCCACCGAGTCCGCCCACCTCACCGAGTCCGCTCACCCCACTGAACCCGCTCACCCCGCTGCACCCGATCGACCCGCTGAACCCGATCGACCCGCAGGGCCGGCCGCACCCGACCACTCCGCCTCGTAGTCCGGCAGTTCGACGCTGCTGACCTGCTTCCCGAGTTCCAGCATCTTCTCCAGCGCCCACCGACGGTTCAGCACCGCGTTGCGGAACCGCAGCCCGGTCGTGGTGCGCGGTGCCAGGAACGGTCCGGTGCGGTCGCCGCCCTTCTGGCAGCCCTGCGCGTAGCCGCGCAGCAGCTTCTCGTAGCGCTCGAAGGCGGTGCGGTGGTCGCCGCGCGCCCGGACCAGCTCGCCCGCCAGGACGTACGCGGCGACCACGGCCGTGCCGGTGCCCATGCCGCCGATGGTCGCACCGCAGGCGGCGTCGCCGATCAGGGCGATCCGGCCGCTCGACCAGGCGGGCACGTCGGCCCGGCTGATCGAGTCGAAGTACACCTCGGGGGCGGCGTCCAGGCGCTCCAGCAGGTACGGCACCCGCCAGCCGAGGCCCGCGAAGGCGGCCCGGACGAGTGCCTTGTGCTGTGCCGGGTCGTGGCGGTCGTAGCGCAGTTCGGGCGAGGCGAACAGGCAGAAGGCGCCCGCCCGGCTCGGGTCGCGGTGGGCGGCGCCGACGGACATCAGTCGGCCGGGGACGTTCAGGCCCACGGATCCGACGGGCAGCCCGGATTCGTTCGGCAGCTGCCAGGTGGCCGCGTAGTAGCCGAGGTGGCGGACGTAGCGCTCCTCCGGGCCGAAGGCGAGCCGTCGGACGGTGGAGTGCAGCCCGTCGGCGCCGATCACCAGGTCGAACTCGCGGGGCGCGCCGTGCCGGAAGGCGACCCGGACCCCGCTCGGCGTCTCCTCCAGCGCGGTGATCGAGTCTCCGAAGACGTACTCGGCGCGGGCACTGCTGTGCCGGTGCAGCAGCCGGGAGAGTTCCCCGCGCGGGATTTCGAGGTCGCCGCCCGCGAACTCGGCGGGCAGGTGCAGCAGTCGGCGCCCGTCGGTGTCCACGAAGGTCATCGGGCTGCCGCCGGTGCCGAGTGCCCGCAGTTCGTCGAGCACGCCCATCCGTTCCAGCACGGTCAGGTGGGTGCGGCCGCGGAAGTCGACGTCCTGGCCGCCGTCGCGCAGCGCGGGAGCCAGCTCGACGACGGTGACCTCGAAGCCGTACCGGACCAGCCAGTGGGCGAGTGCGGGGCCGGCGATGCTCGCGCCCGAGATCAGGATCCTGGTGTTCACGGGAACCACTCCGTCCGGAGATCAGAAACTGTGTCCGACAGACACTGTTTGTTGCTGTGTACGGTAGACACAGTTGAGGTGGATGGGCAACCCCCGAGGCCGAACGGGCGGAACACCCGCCCCGGGCCCGGAAAGGCCCGGGACGGAGCCGTGCCCGGACCGGTACGGAGCACCCCGGCACGGAACACCCCAGGACGGGAGCGGACGATGAGCGGAACGGCGAACGAGACGGCGGACGACACGGTGAACGACACGGTGCGGCTGCTCTGGGGCCCGCCGGCCAAGCCCACCCGGGGGCCGAAGCCGGCCCTCACCCCGGAGCGCATCGCGGCGGCGGGCGTCGAGGTCGCCGACGCGGAGGGCCTGGGGGCGGTGTCGATGCAGAAGGTGGCCGGCCTGCTCGACTTCACCAAGATGTCGCTCTACCGCTACGTCCCCGGGAAGGCCGAACTGGTCGCCCTCATGGTCGAATCGGCCGTCGGCGAGCCCGGGGCACCTGCGGACGCGGCCGACTGGCGAGAGCGACTCACCGCCTGGGCCGCCCAGTTGACCGATTCGTTCGCCCGGCACCCGTGGCTGCTGGACGCCACCGTCGGCCCCCGGGTGATGGGCCCGAAGGAACTCATGTGGCTGGAGCGGGTGGTGGCCGCGCTCGACGGCCACGGCCTGACCGGGCCCGAGCGGATGGACGCCGCCGTCCTGCTCGCCGGGCACGTGCGCGGGATCGCCGAACAGTCCCGCACCGCCGGCCCCGCCGGCTCCCCCGAGGCCGAACTCCTCGCCGTCCTCGGCACGGTGGTGCGGCAGCACGCCGAGCGCTACCCCGCCGTCGCGGCCGCCATGGCCGAGCCGGGCGGACGCGACCAGGCCCTCGACTTCGGCCTGGAACGCATCCTGGACGGCCTGGCCGCCCTGATCGAGCGCCGCACCGGGCAGGCCTGACCACACACGGCCGGCCCGATCGCCCACCACAGCCCCGACCACGCCGACCGTCCCCGGCCGGGCGCCCGGAAAATCCCTCGGACCGCGCCCGGCCACCCACTACCATCGCGCCCCATGGCGATGTTCGTGCACCTCACCTCCGCGGCCAACGCACCGCGCATCCGCCGCGCCGGGATCCGGGCGGACAGCCGGGGCCAGGACGGCGCGCGCGGGCTGTACTGCTTCCCCGTGCTGCCCTCCTACACGCTGACCCACCAGTGGCTGCGCGAGTTGGCCCGGTTCGGGCCCAAGGGCTCGCTGGCCGCGGTGCACGTCCGGCTGGACGACGCGCAGGAGGTCCTGGCCGGGCACTACCGCGACCGGGCCAGGAGCGCACAACAGTCGGTGTCCGCGGCGGAGGCGGTCCGGCGGATCGGCGCACTGGCCGACCCGCGCGGCTGGGAGGTCTTCCTGCCGCGCGCGGTGGGCGCCCGCGAAGTGCACCGGATCCGCGCCGTGCCGCAGGTCGCCGGCTGGCGCTACCTGCCGAACGCCCACGGCACCCGGCCGTGCACCTGCTTCGGCTGCCGGATCCGCGGCGAGTACGGCGGCCGCCGGCTGCGCGAGCGCCACCCGCACCCGCTGGACGGACCGCCGCCGCCGGTGCCCGTACTGCTGGCCCGGATCGGGGCGGCCGGCGATCCCGGCGACCCGGCCGAACTGCGGGCCGCCCTGCACTGGTTCGGGATGCGCCGCCGGGGCCCGGTGGACGCCCTGACCCGCCTGGCCGGCCACCCCGATCCCGGCGTGCGCGAGGAACTGGTCTGGGCCGTCGGTTCCTGGTCCACCCCGGGCACCGCCGAACTGCTGGACGGCCTGGCGGGGGATGCGCCCCCGGCTGTGGGCGAGGCGGGCGAAGGCGGGGGGGGCCGCGGTCGGCGGTGCTGGTCCGCCGACCGCGGGGCGGGGCC
>NZ_JBHWCL010000094.1:0-36884 GCF_042735125.1 Kitasatospora sp. NPDC059599
GTGGTGAGCATTCCGCCCCACGACGCCTGCGGCGGCGAGATGCCGACGCCCAGGAAGCTGAGTCCCGCCTCGAAGAGGATGTTCGTGGGGATCAGGAGCGTGGCGTAGACCAGGATCGGTGCGACCAGGTTCGGCAGGAGCTCCCGGACCAGGATGAACGGGCCGCGGGCGCCCAGGCTCTTGGCCGCCTCCACGAACTCGCGTTCGCGCAGGCTGAGCGTCTGGGCCCGGACGATGCGCCCCATGTACGGCCAGCTGAAGAAGCCGATCACGTTGATGGAGTTGCCGCACAGGTTGACCGGGATGTGCACCGGCACCTGGACCTGGTTGCCGGAGACGACACCGGGGGAGCCGGCGGCGACGCCCTCCGCGCCCGAGCTGGCGGCGGCGGAGCCCGCCGCGCCCAGCACCAGGCCGGCAGCGGCGGCGGAGAGGACGGCGGCCTTCTTCACGTTCTGCATGGGGGTTGATCTCCTCGATCACACACGGGTGGAGCGTGCCGCGCCCCGGCGCTGCGGGGCGCGGCACGAGCTCGGTGAATCAGCTGTCGCCGGTGCGGCGACCGCCGGTTCAGCCGATGTTGGCGCAGTTGTTGCCGAACGCCGGGTTCAGGATGCTGATGACGCCGATGCTGTTGCCGCAGACGTTGACCGGGATGTGCACCGGGATCTGGATCTGGTTGCCGGAGAGCACGCCGGGGGAGCCGGCGGCGACGCCCTCGGCGCCGGAGCTGGCGAACGCGCCGCCGGCGGCACCGAGCACCAGGCCGGTGGCGGCCAGGGACAGGACGGCGGCCTTCTTGAGGTTACGCATGGTCTTTCCTCCGATTTCTGCCCGACGGAAGAGAAGTGTCGGGTATTCGGGTGAGCACGAATACTCACCCGATGGCTTCAGGGATTGCCGTGATTTTCACTCGGGCGGCGCACACCGGCGTGTTCCGCCCATGGCGCGGGCGTGGACGCAGCCGCCGTGTCGCAGCGCCTCTCGAAATCCCTCCCGCACGGCCGGGAAGGCTCGGACGAAGGCGCGACCGGACGGAATTCCCGGTCAGACGTTCCGGCGGGGATTGCCGGACGCCGCGTTCGGGAGGCCCGCCACCCCGATCGAGCCGCCGGTGGCCGCGCTGCCGACGACGGCGTGGGCGAGCTTGCGCATGGGCGGTACTCGATTCGTGTGTGGGGGCCGGTGGACCGGGTTCCGTGAGGGAGAACGAGGTAGGGCGCGTGGGGAAACGGCCCGGCCGAAGTCGATCACCCGAATGCCGACCGGGGGCCCCGTTACTCCGGACGGGTGACAGTGCGCGCACCGTCGCAACCGGTGCGGGGAGGTCTCGTTCTTGATGTCGCACTCCCCGTGCATCTCTGTTTGATCAGTCAGGAGGCTCGCATGAGCATCAAGAAGACCGCCGCCGTCGGCGCGGCCGTGGTGGGCATCGTGGCCGCCGGCGCCGGCACCGCGATGGCCAGCTCCGGCGCCGAGGGCGTCGCCGCCGGTTCCCCCGGTGTCATCTCGGGCAACCAGATCCAGGTTCCGGTGCACGTTCCGGTCAACCTGTGCGGCAACACCATCGACATCGTCGGCCTGCTGAACCCGGCGTTCGGGAACCACTGCGCCAACGTGGGCTGAGCCCGCACCCGGTTCGGCCGGTGTGAGCCGCCGTTCCGCGCTTCCCTCCTGGGGCGCGGGGCGGCGGCTCTTCGCGTTGCCGGGGCGGCTCCCCGCATGGCCGGGGAGGGCCCCCGCGTCGCCGGGAATCCGTCCGTCCGTCAGGTCCCGGTGCGTCACAAGTCTTGTTGTGTTACTTGTCAGTTCCTAGAATCCGAGTCCTGCTCACCTTTTCAGCTCCTCTCTTGCTCCGCGCCGCTCGGCGCCCCGCCCGGGCGGCCCCCCACCCCCCGCAAGGAGTCGCGTGTGATCAGGTCCCGACTGTCGGCGGCGCTCGCCACCGGCGCCCTCGTGGCCACCCTCGGCCTGGCCGGTGCCCCCGCCGCCCTCGCCGACCGAGCCCCGGCCCCGGCGCCCGCCGCCGCCAGACCCGCCGCGGTCGTCGCCCTCGGCGACAGCGCCATCTCGGGGGAGGGCGCCGGCACCGACACCGGCGACGGCTACTTCCCGGAGACCGACAGCCCCACCGACTACTGCCACCGGCACCCCAAGTCGGAGATCTTCGTCACCGACATCCCCGGGGTCACCCCGATCGACCTCGCCTGCTCCGGCGCCCAGACCGGCGACCTGGTCAGCGACCCCGAGCTGGCGAAGATCACCGGCCCGGGCAGCGGCGACTTCGGCGAGCCCAAACAGGACGTCAAACTCGCCGACGCGGCGTCCAAGTACGACGTCAAGCTGGTCGTGGTGACGATCGGCGCCAACGACGACTTCGACTTCAGCGGCGTCATGATGCACTGCCTGGCGCAGTACTTCCCGATCCCCAAGGACCAGGGCTGCCGCGACACCATCGGCAGCGACGAGATCCGCCGGCGCGCCGAGGGCGTCCGGCCCAAGGTCGTCGCGGCGCTGCAGAACATCCGTCAGACCATGCGCCGGGCGGGCTACGCCGACTCCGCGTACCAGCTGGTCTACCAGTCGTACTTCAACCCGATCACCCCGGACATCCGGCGCAACGACTACCTCGGGAAGGTCGCCGACGGCTGTCCGGCCTTCCCCGAGGACCTCGCCTGGGGCCACAACTGGGTGGTGCCGACCTTCAGCGACGCACTGCGCGGCGCGGCCGAACAGGTGCCCGGCGTCCGGTACCTGGACCAGCGTCGGGTCGCCTTCGGGCACGAGGTCTGCGCGGAGTGGACCAGTTCCCCGTACGAGTACAGCAACGGGGACGTCATCAACCTCTCCGAGTGGGTGCGCAACGGCTGCGACTCGCAGATCGGCATCCCCGGGCTGTGCATGAACATGGTCCGCCAGTCGTACCACCTGCGGGTGGCCGGCTACCGCGGCGAGGGCGTCTGCCTCGGCCAGTTCTACGCCCGGCCCGAGCTGACCCAGGCCTACTGCACGCTCAACCAGCAGAACACCACGTCGATCCAGCCGCTCACCCCGGGCAAGCCCTTCGGCGACGTCCCGGAGGACGGCTCCTGGTACCAGCTGACCAACGCGGCCACCGGCAACGCCCTGGACCTCACCGGCGGCGGCAGCTACGGCGACTCCACCAACGGCCGGGCCGCCATCAGCTACCCGGCCGGCGGCGGGCTCAACCAGTCCTTCGTGCTGGAGGCCAAGGCCGGCGGCAGCTACGAGCTCGACTTCAGCGGCAATCGCGACATGTGCCTGGACGCCAACGCGGCCGCCACCGCCCCCGGTACCCGGATCCAGCAGTGGCGCTGCAACGGCGGCGGCAACCAGCACTGGGTGTTCGAGCCGGTCGGCGACGGCCGCTACAAGATCGCCGACTCCCAGGACCGGAGCAAGGTCCTGGCCGCCGGCAGTGCCGTGGACGCCAAGGGCAACCCCTACGTCCAGCTCGCCACCGACACCGGTGCCGCCGACCAGCTCTGGCAGCTCACCAAGCTCGGCATCGTCTACGTGAAGGGCTGACCCGGCCCGCCTGCACCGCTCAGGCCGTCGTCGCCCCCACCCGGGCGGCGGCGGCCGCGCCGATCGGGTACGGCGTCTCGACCGGCAGCAGCGCCGGGTCCCGCTCCAGCCGCACCCGGTCGGCCAGTGCGGTGACGTCCGTGATCCGCCGGATCCACTCGTCCGCGTACCGCCGCACCGCCTCGCCGCGCAGCCCGACCTGGACCGCCCGGTGGTCCAGCGGCCGCAGGTGCAGATCGCGCTCCGGGTCCCACTGCACCCGCACCGGACTCTGCCGCAGCTCCCGCTTCCAGGCCGCCTGCGAGTCGTGCACCCGGCCGGTGTAGGCGCTCAGCACCGCCCGCTCCAGCGCCCAGTCGAAGCCCTCCCGGCTGATCTCCAACGCCAGCACCCGCTCCTGCCCCGGGCTCCTTCCCCAGTTGCTGCGATGCATCATCCAGAGGAACGACGGCTTGATCCAGGTCATCCGGTCCCGGGAGAACGCCTCCGGGAACCGCCCCTCGGCCGCGGCGGGCCCGGCGATCGCGGGCGGGAAGGCCTGGTAGACGGTGATCGTGTCGGCGGTGTGGGCGGCCCGGACCAGGCGCGTCGACGGGGTGTTCGGCATGCCCGGAATCGTCGCGGGCGCCCGGCCGGGGCGCCAGGGGTTTTCGCACCGGGCGGGGGACGGCGGGCCGGGCGGAGGACGTGCCGTAGGCTCACGGGAAAATCGTTGCGCCGGAGCCGCGCGGACCACGAGCGGGGCGGGGAGTACCCAGAGCAGATGAGCACGGCATCGAGCACCGAGTCGGCCGGCACCGAGCCGGGCACACCCCCCGAGGCGACGTCGGCGCCCTCCGAGGAGCGGACGGGCCGGGCGCCCGGGCGCTTCGGGGCGCTGGTGGACCGCTTCGCCCCCGCGCTGGGCGCGTACGCCGTGGTCAAGGCCACCGGTCTGACCGTCTTCATGCTGCTGCTCTCGCACACCGGCGACTACCTGAACAAGCAGCCGGGCCGCGGCGGTGGCGCCAACCCCTGGGACGTGCTGAGCACCTGGGACGGCGTCTGGTACCAGCGGATCGCGGAGAACGGGTACGACCCGCAGCTGATCCCGCTGCACGGCTTCCCGCTGGCCACCTACTACGAGAACTCGGCCGCCTTCTTCCCGCTCTACCCGTGGTTGATGCGGCTGGTCGGCGCGGTCACCGGGCTCGGTTCGTACGGCGCCGGGATCGTGGTCTCGGTGCTCGCCTCGCTGGTCGCGGCGGCCGGGATCTTCGCGATCGCCGAGCGGCTCGGCGGCTTCCGGGCGGGTGTGACGGCCGCGGTGATCTGGGGCCTGTTCCCGGGCTCCGGCGTGGAGTGGGCGGTCTACTCGGACTCGCTGTTCGTCGCGCTGTCGGCCTGGGCCTGCTACTGCGTGATGACCCGCCGCTGGCTGACCGCCGGCGCGCTGGCGCTGGCGGCGGGCCTCAACCGGCCGACCGCCGCCGCGCTGATCGCCGCGGTCTCGATCGCCGCGCTGGTCGCGCTGGTCCGCCGCACCGACGGGGTGGCCCGGCCGCTGACCGCGATGCTGATCACCCCGTGGGGCCTGATCGGCTACGTCGCCTGGGTCGGCTGGCGGATGGGCGACTGGGGCGGCTACTTCAAGCTCCAGCGCGGGGCGTGGAACCGCTACTTCGACGGCGGCGCCTCCACCCTCCGCACGTTCATGGACGTGATCACCGGCCACTGGGGCTTCTGGCAGTCCAATCCGGTGCCGGACCTGATCGCCGTCGCCCTGCTGATCGCCCTGCCGGGCCTACTGGTGCTGCTGTGGCGGGCCCGTCCGCCGCTGGTGCTGTGGGTGTACACCGCGCTCACCATCGCCACCGCGCTGAGCAGCAACCAGATCTTCGGCAACATCTCGCGCTACCTGCTGCCGGCCTTCCCGCTCTGCATCGGCCTGGCGTTCGCGCTGCGCAGGGTGCGGACCCCCTCGCTGGTCGGGCTGTTCGCGATGCCCGCGATCGCGGCCGGCTGGTACGCCGGCTATGCGCTGTTCGAGTTGGGCATCCCGTAGACCCGGCGTTGGTTGGCAACGGGATCATCCGGCAGCAGACGGGCCGTTGCTAACCTCGGACGTATGACGACGACCTCGCCCGTGCGCCAGATCCGCGACATCTCCGGCCTGTTGGACCACGCGAGCCACGTGCTGGCGACCCGGATGGCGGCCGCCTTCACCGAGCTCGGGATCACCCCGCGGGCGTACTGCGTGCTGTTCCACGCGCAGGAGACCGAGCGCACCCAGATCCAGCTGGCCGAGCTGGCGGACCTGGACAAGACCACCATGGTGGTCACCGTCGACGAGCTGGAGAAGGCCGGCCTGGCCGAGCGCCGCCCGTCCGCGACCGACCGCCGGGCCCGGATCATCTCGGTCACCGAGGCGGGCGAGCGCGCCGTCGTGGAGGGCACCGCGATCGCCGACCGGGTGCACCGCGAGCTGCTGGACTCGCTCCCGCAGCCCGAGCGCGAGGTCTTCGTGTCCGCCCTGACGCACCTGGTGGGCGGCCTCCTCGCGGAGCCGGTGGAGAGTGAACGCACCGTACGCCGGGCGCGCCGGGCCCGGGGCCACCACGCCTGATCCCGAGATAGATAGTCCCGAACAAAACAATCTGCTAGCGTTCACACCCGGTACTCGACGAACCGGGAGAACCGCCATGACCACGCACGCCCCGGCCGCGCCCGCCACGGCCCCCGCGACCTCCGCCCGTTCCCGCACCCTCGCCCTCGCGGTGCTCTGCGCGGGCATGCTGATGATCATCCTGGACGGCTCGATCGTCACCGTGGCACTGCCCGCGATCCAGGACGACCTGCACTTCTCGCCCGCCGACCTCACCTGGACGGTCAACGCCTACCTGATCGCCTTCGGCGGCCTGCTCCTGCTGGCCGGCCGGCTCGGCGACCTGATCGGCCGCAAGCGGGTGTTCGTCGCCGGGCTCGCCCTCTTCACCGCCGCCTCGCTGCTCTGCGCCCTCGCCACCGGGCAGGGCGTGCTGATCGCCGCCCGCTTCCTGCAGGGCGTCGGCGGCGCGATGGCCTCCGCGGTCAGCCTCGGAATGATCGTCACGCTCTTCCCCGAACCGCGCGAACGCGGCCGCGCCATCGGCGCGTTCAGCTTCGTCGGCGCGGCCGGAGCCTCGATCGGCCAGGTCCTCGGCGGAGTGCTCACCCAGACGCTCGGCTGGCACTGGATCTTCCTGATCAACCTGCCGCTCGGCCTCGTCGCGGCCCTGCTCGCGGTCCGGGTGCTGGAGGACGACCGCGGCCCCGGTCTGCGGGCCGGCGCCGACGCCCTCGGCGCCGCACTGGTCACCGCCGCCCTGATGCTCGGCATCCACACCGTCGTCGGCACCGGCGAGCACGGCTGGGCCTCCGCCCGCACCGTCGTCCCCGGCGCGCTCTCGCTCGCCCTGCTGGCCGGCTTCCTGCTCCGCCAGGCCCGCGCCGCCCACCCCCTGCTCCCGCTGCGGATGTTCCGCTCCCGCAACGTCTCCGGTGCCAACGCGGTGCAGGTGCTGATGGTCTCCGCGCTGTTCGCCTTCCAGGTCCTGATCGCGCTCTACCTTCAGGACGTCCGCGGCTACGGCGCCGCCGCCACCGGCCTCGCGATGCTCCCGGCCGCGCTCGCCATCGGCACCGTCTCGCTCGCGCTCTCCGCCCGGCTGAACGCCCGCTTCGGCGAACGCCCGGTGCTGCTGACCGGGTTGGTCCTGTTGGTCGCCGCCCTCGCGCTGCTGTCCCGGCTGCCGGCGGACGCGGACTACGCCCGCGACCTGCTGCCCACCATGCTGCTCGCGGCCGGTTTCGGCCTGGCGATCTCGGCGCTCACCGTGCTCGGCATGTCGGGCGCGGGCCCCGCGGACGCCGGCGCCGCCTCCGGCCTCTTCAACACCGCCCAGCAGGTCGGCGGGGCGCTCGGGGTCGCCGTGCTGACGACCCTCGCCGGCGGTCGCACCCGGGCCCTCGCGGCCGCCGGGCACCCCGCGGCCGAAGCGCTCACGGGTGGCTTCCGAACGGCCTTCGGGGTGGCCGCGGGCCTGCTGACGGTGGCCCTGCTGCTCGCCGCCGTCGTGCTCCGTACACCCGAGAGGAATTGACGGAGCGTCACATGGCGTCGCCCCGGCCCGCGTTCGGCGGCGTCCGGGGCGGCGTGCTCACGGCCAGACCAGGCAGTACAGCTGGTGTCCGGCCTCGTGCAGCCGGTTGGCGAAGTCCTGCCACTCGTGCAGCATGCTGTAGATGACGAAGGCGTCCCGCGGTCCGCGCCGGTCCGGGACGGTGGACCAGATGAAGGCGGCGGCGCCGAGCTCGGTCTCGTCGGCCTTGCGCAGCGGCTCGACGACGTTGTGGGGGAGCTGTACGACGGCGTAGTCCGGGTGCAGTACGACGAGTTCCAGCGGGGGCACCTGGTGCAGCGGGACGCCCTGGATGCCGGTGAGGACCATGGCGCTCATGGTCTCCGGTTTGATCTTGGTGGAGAGGTGGCCGGTGGGGGAGCCACTGGTCTCCATCAGGTCGCCGAGCCGCCCCAGCGCGCCGAGTTCGCCGGCGTCCAGCCCGAGCCCGCCCGGGCCGAGGGCGGTGGGCACCCTCGCGGCGGTCGCGCGGTCGGGGGCGCCGAAGTACTTGTACGTCACCCCCACGCGTCCCTCACCCCGCCTCTCGCCGCCACGGCGACCACGACCCGTCCCCGCTCCCGTACCCCCGCGTGCGGCCTCGGCGGGCCGGCGGGAGCCCCCCGCGGCCTCGTCGTAGCCGTCCTGCGCCTCGGACACTCGGACCATCCTCACCGGAATTCGCCGGAATCGACAGACCCCCGCACGTCCGGCGTCCCACCGGACGTGCTCCTTACCCGTCATGCGCCGCCGTGCCCACTCGCGGGCCTTACCCACTCGCGGCCGACAGCAGTCCTCTCCACACCCCTGCACACAACCGGAGCGCTCGCGCACCCTGAGTACACAGTCTGACTGGTCCGTCCTGCGGAGCAGTCAGCGGCCCCGGCTGTACGGACTGTACGGACAACCGTACAGACAACGGTGCCCGGATCATCGTTCCAGATGATCGGGTCCGACATGCAGAGCGCAAGGACACGATTTGAGACCATGTCCTTTGTGAGCTACCCCTACGAAGCCCCCCAGTCCCAGTCGCTGTTCGACCGCGCCTCCGTGGTGACGCCCGGCGGTGTCAACTCCCCGGTGCGCGCCTTCCGCGCGGTCGGCGGCACGCCGCGCTTCATGGTGTCCGGCACCGGCCCCTACCTCACCGACGCCGACGGCCGCGAGTACGTCGACCTGGTGTGCTCGTGGGGTCCGATGATCCTCGGCCACGCGCACCCCGCGGTGATCGACGCCGTCCAGCGGGCCGTCGCCCACGGCACCTCCTTCGGCACGCCCGGCCAGGGCGAGGTCGAGCTGGCCGAGGAGATCGTCTCCCGGGTCGCCCCGGTCGAGCAGGTCCGCCTGGTCTCCTCCGGCACCGAAGCCACCATGTCCGCGATCCGGCTGGCCCGCGGCTTCACCGGCCGGGCGAAGGTCGTGAAGTTCGCCGGTTGCTACCACGGTCACGTGGACGCCCTGCTGGCCGCCGCCGGTTCCGGCGTGGCCACCTTCGGCCTGCCCGACACCCCCGGCGTCACCGGCGCCCAGGCCGGCGACACCATCGTGCTGCCCTACAACGACCTGGCCGCCGTCGAGCGGGCCTTCGCGGCCAACCCGGGCGAGATCGCCTGCGTGATCACCGAGGCCTCGCCCGGCAACATGGGCGTCGTCCCGCCGCTGCCCGGCTTCAACGCGGGCCTGGCCCGGCTCTGCCGGGACAACGGCGCGCTGTTCGTCTCCGACGAGGTGATGACCGGCTTCCGCGTCTCCAAGGCCGGCTGGTACGGCCTGGAGGCCGCGAACGAGGGCTGGGCGCCCGACCTGCTGACCTTCGGCAAGGTCATGGGCGGCGGCTTCCCGGCCGCGGCCTTCGGCGGCCGCGCCGACGTGATGGCGCACCTCGCCCCGGCCGGCCCGGTCTACCAGGCGGGCACCCTCTCCGGGAACCCGATCGCCACCGCGGCCGGCCTGGCCCAGCTGCGCGGCTGCACCGACGAGGTGTACGCGACGGTGGACCGGGTCGCCGCCGAGATCTCCGGCCTGGTCTCCGAGGCGCTCACCAAGGAGGGCGTGACGCACCGCCTGCAGACCGCCGGGAACATGTTCTCGGTGTTCTTCACCGAGGCCGCCGTCACCGACTACGACGAGGCGAAGACCCAGGAGGCGTACCGTTTCACCGCCTTCTTCCACGCGATGCTGGCCGAGGGCGTCTACCTCCCGCCGTCCGCCTACGAGTCCTGGTTCGTCTCGGCGGCCCACGACGAGCGGGCGATCGAGCGGATCGCCGCCGCCCTGCCGGCCGCCGCGCGCGCCGCTGCCGCCGCCACGGCCTAGGCCGGACCGGCCCCAGTCCACCCCGAGCCCCAGGAGCAGTTGAGAAGTGAGCGCCAAAGAGATCACCGTCGTCCACCTGATGCGGCACGGTGAGGTGCACAACCCGGAGGGCGTCCTGTACGGGCGCCTGCCGGACTACCACCTGTCCGAGCTGGGCCGGCGGATGGCCGACCGGGTGGCCGAGGACCTGGCCGGCCGGGACATCACCCACGTGGTGGCCTCGCCGCTGGAGCGCGCCCAGGAGACCGCCGAGCCGATCGCCAAGGCGCACGGCCTGGACGTCGCGGCGGACGAGCGGCTGATCGAGGCGGAGAACGTCTTCGAGGGCAAGACCTTCGGCGTCGGCGACGGCTCGCTGCGCAACCCGGGCTACTGGAAGTACCTCACCAACCCGTTCAAGCCCTCCTGGGGCGAGCCGTACCTCGACCAGGTGGTGCGGATGATGGGCGCGCTCGGCGCCGCCCGGGACGCCGCGCGCGGGCACGAGGCGGTCTGCGTCAGCCACCAGCTGCCGATCTGGATCGTCCGCTCCTTCGTCGAGCGCCGCCGGCTCTGGCACGACCCGCGCAACCGGCAGTGCTCGCTGGCCTCGCTGACCAGCTTCACCTTCGAGGGCGACAAGATCGTCTCGGTCGGCTACCGCGAGCCGGCCCGCGACCTGCTGCCCGCCCACCTGGTGGGCAAGGGCCGCAAGGGCGACAAGCCGGTGGGCAAGAGCTTCGGCGCCTAGGGCTTGTCCGACAAGCCCTGGCCCCCGGCCTGGGCGGCGCGGCCGGCGTCACGCGGTGGTGTGCGAGCCGTGTCACACGGCGGCGCGCGACCGGCGTCACGCGCCCGCGCGCACGGCGCGTAAGTGGTGCGTAAGTATGACTTCGGGTCACCCGGCGAGCGCCGGGTGACCCGATTTCGTCGCAGGTCAGGAGGGGTGCGACGCGCAAGGCAGGACCCCCCCGAACCTGCCCGGAACTCCATGCGAAACTTTTCACATGTCTGCCATGACGCGCCCCCGACCCCGTGTCGCCGCAGCCGCTGCCGCCACCGCCGCCGCCGCCGCGCTCGCCCTCACCGGCTGTTCCTCCTCGGGCTCGGCCGGCAGCGGCGAGGGCCAGGTCGGCTTCGTCACGGTCAAGGGCACCAACCTGTCCAAGGCGGACGCCGGCAAGCGCGGGGACGCGCCGGACATCTCCGGGGACACCCTGGAGGGCGGCCAGGCCAAGCTCTCCGACTACCGGGGCAAGGTCGTCGTGCTGAACGTCTGGGGCTCCTGGTGCGGGCCCTGCCGGGCCGAGGCGAAGAGCCTGCAGGCCGTCGCCGACAAGTACAAGGACCAGGGTGTCCAGTTCCTCGGCGTCAACACCCGGGACACCGAGAAGGGCAACGCCGTCCGCTTCGAGCAGGAGCAGGGCGTCGCCTACCCGAGCATCTTCGACCCGGCCGGCACCCAGCTGCTCAAGTTCCCCAAGGGCAGCCTCAACCCGCAGTCCATCCCGACCACCCTGATCATCGACCGCGACGGCAAGCTCGCCGCCCGCGCCGTCGGCGGTACGACCGAGGACGCGCTGGAGTCGATCCTGCAGCCGGTGGTCGCGGAGCAGAAGCAGTGAGCCTGCCGCCACTGCACCAGGCCGCGCTGCACCAGGCCGGACTCCAGCTGGCCGACACCACCACGACCGTCCAGAGCGGTGCGCTGCTGGTCGCCGCCCCGGTCGCGCTGGTGGCGGGGCTGGCGTCGTTCTTCTCGCCCTGCGTCCTGCCGCTGGTCCCCGGCTACCTGTCGTACGTGACCGGCTTCTCCGCCGCCGACCTGGCGGACGCCCGCGGCTCGCGGCGCGGCCGGATGCTGCTCGGCGTGGTTCTGTTCATCCTCGGCTTCACCGCGGTCTTCGTCTCCACCGGTGCGCTCTTCGGCTACTTCGGCCAGGAGCTGCAGGACTACAAGCGGACCATCAACATCGTGCTGGGCACCCTCACCGTGGTGATGGGCCTGGCCTTCATGGGCCTGGTGCCCGGGCTGAGCATGCGCGAGGTCCGCTCCCACCGCCGTCCGGCGGTCGGCCTGCTCGGCGCCCCGGTGCTCGGGGTCGTCTTCGGCGTCGGCTGGACGCCCTGCATGGGACCGACCCTGACCGCGGTCCAGAACCTGGCCCTCAACCAGGCCGACGCCCAGCGTGGCGCACTGTTGACCACCTTCTACTGCCTCGGCCTCGGCGTACCGTTCATCCTGGCCGCGGTGGCCTTCCGCCGGGCGCTGGGCGCCTTCGGGTGGGTCAAGCGGCACTACCCGCTCGTCATGCGGATCGGCGGCGGCATGCTCGTCGCGGTCGGTCTGCTGCTCGTCACCGGGGTCTGGGACTCCATGATGAGCGAACTGCAGTCCTGGACCGCCGACTTCCGGATCGGAATCTGACCGTGAGCAACACCACGACCGAGACCGAGCAGCCCCCGGCGCCGGACGACACCGCCGCCGAGCGGCTCAGCACCGCGCCGGTCGAGTCCGACGGACCGACCGGCATGGGGGCGTTCGGCTGGGCGCGCTGGATGTGGCGCCAGCTGACGTCGATGCGGGTCGCCCTGATCCTGCTCTTCCTGCTCTCGCTGGCCGCCATCCCGGGCTCGCTGATCCCGCAGTACCAGAACGGCCAGGGGCAGCTGAAGGTCGAAGCGTGGAAGGCCCAGCACGGCACCGTCGCGCCGATCTACGAGAAGCTCCAGCTCTTCGACGTCTACAGCTCGGTCTGGTTCTCCGCGATCTACATCCTGCTGTTCGTCTCGCTGGCCGGCTGCATCGTCCCGCGCACCTGGCAGTTCGTCGGCGTGCTGCGCTCCCAGCCGCCGGTCGCGCCGCGCAACCTGACCCGGATGCCGGTGCACGCGGTCTGGCGCACCGGGGCCGACCCCGACACGGTGAACGCCGCCGCGCACCGGCTGCTGCGCAAGCGCGGCTTCCGCGCCAACCTGTCCGGCGGCTCGGTCGCCGCCGAGAAGGGCTACCTGCGCGAGGTCGGCAACCTGCTCTTCCACCTGTCGCTGTTCGCGCTGCTCGGCGGCTTCGCCTGGGCCAGCCTGGCCTCCGGCACCGGCGGCAAGCTGATGGTCGCGGGCGAGGGCTACTCGAACACCATCACCCAGCTCGACGACTTCAACGGCACCCGGTTCTACGGCAACCAGGACCTCGACCCGTTCTACCTGAAGCTGGACGGCTTCACGTCGGCGTTCCAGACCAAGGGCGACCAGATCGGCGCGGCCCGGCAGTTCACCGCGAACGTCGAGTACTACGCGGGCAGCGACGAGTCGAAGCTGAAGAAGTCCACGATCGAGGTCAACCACCCGCTGGAGATCGGCGGCAGCAAGGTCTACCTGATCGGCCACGGCTACGCCCCGGTGGTCACCGTCCGCAACGGCAAGGGCGACGTCGTCTACCAGGGCGCCGTCCCCTTCCTGCCGCAGGACGCGAACCTGACCTCGACCGGTGTCGTGAAGGTCTCCGACTACGGCACCGGCCCCGACGGCACCAGGACCCAGATGGGCTTCTCCGGCTTCTTCCTGCCGACCGCCCCGCTGAGCTTCGAGGGCACCGGCCCGGTCTCGCTCTTCCCCGGTGACGCCGAGCCCGAGCTGGTCCTGAACGCCTTCGCGGGCGACCTCGGCACCGACTCCGGCCTGCCGCAGAACGTCTACCAGCTCAACACCCGCAAGCTGACCCAGCTGACCCAGGACGGCCAGCCGGCCAAGGCCCGGCTCAAGCCCGGCCAGGGCTGGACCCTCCCCGACGGCTACGGCTCCGTCACCTTCGAGGGCTACAAGCAGTGGGCCAGCTTCAACGTCTCGCACCGCCCCGGCAACGCGATCGCCCTGACCGGCGCCGTGCTCGCGATCCTCGGCCTGATCGGCTCGCTGTTCATCCAGCGGCGCCGGATCTGGGTGCGGGCGGTCGCCCTGCCGGGCGGCGGCACCCAGGTGGAGCTGGCGGGCCTGGCCCGCAGCGAGTCGGCGAAGATCGCCGAGGAGCTGGCCGAGCTCGCGGTGGACCTCCAGGACGACGCCCCGGCCTCCGAGGAGGAGGACGGGGAAACCGCTCCCGAGCACGGGGAAACCGCTCCCGATGACGGGGAAACCGCTCCCGAGCACGGGGAAACCGCAGCACCCGACGACCCCGAGGCCGAGGCCTCAGCCCCCGCAGTCCCTGCCGACCAGAACTCCAAGGAGTAGACGGTGCAACTCGCCTCGGCGGTCGACCCCCAGATGGCCGACCTCTCCAACAAGCTGATCTATTCGGCGATGGTGGTCTACACACTCGCCATGTTCGCCCACATGATCGAGTGGACCTTCGGCAGCAGGGGTGCCGTCGCCGTCCGCTCGAAGGAGCAGGCGGGCAGCCTGTCCGAGACCGTCGCCGCGGCGGGCCGGAAGGCCGCGAAGAAGGTCACCGTGACGGTGGCGGGGGCCGGCGGCGGCACCACCACGCTCACCCGCACCGCGGTCGCGGGCGAGGGCGCGACGGTGGTCACCAGCGGGCGCGGCGCCGAGGAGGAGGACGGCCCGGGCGCGGCCGGCACCAACGACAAGGCCGACCTGGCCGGCCGGATCGCGGTCTCGCTGACCGTGCTGGCGCTGCTGCTGCACGGCGGCGGCATCGTCGCCCGCGGCCTGTCGGTGTCCCGCTGGCCGTGGGGCAACATGTACGAGTTCTCCTGCGCCTTCGCCTTCGCGATGACGGCCGCCTACCTGGTGCTGCTGGCCTCGCGGAAGAAGGTCCGCTGGCTCGGCCTGCCGGTCGTCGTCGCGGTGCTGCTGACCCTCGGCATCGCCACGACCACGCTGTACACCGACTCCGAGCAGCTCGTCCCGGCGCTGCACTCGCCGTGGCTGGCGATCCACGTCTCCACCGCGATCTTCTGCGGCGGTGCCTTCTACGCGGCGTTCATCGCCACCCTGCTCTACCTCGGCAAGGACTCCTTCGAGAAGCGCGTCGAGGCGGGTCTGACCACCGGGCCGTTCGGCACCTCGGCGTCGATCTGGCGCCGGCTGCCCGCCGCGTCGACCTTCGACAAGCTGTCCTACCGGATCAACGCCCTGGTCTTCCCGCTGTGGACCTTCACCATCATCGCGGGCGCGATCTGGGCCGAGGCGGCCTGGGGCAAGTACTGGGAGTGGGACCCGAAGGAGACCTGGTCGTTCATCACCTGGGTCGCCTACGCCTGCTACCTGCACGCCCGGGCCACGGCCGGCTGGAAGGGCCGCAAGGCCGCCTACCTGGCGCTGGCGGCCTTCGCCTGCTGGCTCTTCAACTACTACGGCGTCAACATCTTCGTCACCGGCAAGCACTCCTACGCGGGGATCTGACCGGGGCACACCGTCACCCACCGGCCCGGCTCTCTCCCACAGGTAGCCGGGCCGAGGTGTGACAGGGGTAGTGCGCGCCGGCCGCCGGCCGGTGCGAGAGGGAACTGAGGAGGAAATCGCGCAATGGAGTGCGACGAGGTCATGCTGACCGTCCGAATCACCGCCGCCGAGCGCATGCTGCTCCGCCGGCTCGCCCAGGGACACCGCAGCGACGTGTCCGAGGTGGTGTCGGACGCGCTGCTGGACATCATCCCCACGCTCAGCGCGCCGGGGGACGCCTACCGGCTGCTGAGTGCGCTGGCGATGCCCGCGCCGTGCGCGCTGACGGTCTGGTTGCCGACCCCGCTGGCGGACCTGCTGGTGCCCGGCGCGGCCCGGATCGCGCAGATCACCGACGTCCGGATCGAGTCGGCCAGCGCCGCTCTGGGGGCGGCGCTGCGGCTCTGGCTGGCGCAGGACCCGGTCCGGCTGGCGACCAACCTCAGCGTGATGCACGCCGGGCGGCGCCCGGCGTCGGCGCTGGTGGCCGCCTGACGGCCCGTACCGCCCGGCCCGGCCCGCCCGGCCCGGCCCGCCGGGTCAGCTGGCCAGCGGGAGCCGGCTGCCGCCGAGGTCCGGCGCGGCGGGGCGGCCGTCGAGGGCGTCCCGCCGGGCCGGCACCCGCGGGCCCTCGGCGGGCCCGTCGACCGGCTCGGTGACCAGCCGGCACTCGGCCGCCGTCCGCCCGTCCTGGATCAGCTGGACGCGGAAGGGGAGCCGGCGGCCGTGCGCGGTCGGCTCGGGGACGGCCCGGACGAAGCAGGGCCGGTCCAGCTCGATGTAGTGGTCGAAGGAGGTCACCAGCTCGACCGGCACCACCGGCTCCGGGTGGCGCAGCCGCTGGGCGGCCTGCCGGGCCGCCTCCAGGACCAGCATCCCGGGTACGTGGTCCAGCTCGTGGTCGAACAGCACCGGGTGCCCGGCGTCGGCGCGCAGCAGCCAGGTGTCCGGCCGCAGGGTCGGGCTGAGCACCACGTCCGCGGGCTGCGCGCGGCCGACGAGTTCGGGCGCGGTGGGGGCCGGCGGCCGGGGCGGGGCGGCGGTGCGCCGGACGGGGCCGCGCAGCCGGTCGTACGAGGCGGGGGACATCACGCGCAGCTGGCCCGAGCCGCGGCCGATCGGCCGGCCGTCACGGGTGATCTCGGCGCGCACCCGCAGCGAGACCAGCCGGCCGTCCCGCATCCGGACGTCCTCGCAGCCGACGGCGAGCATCAGCGAGGCCGGGCCCGCGGTGACGGCCAGGCCGGGCAGGCCGGGCTCGCCGAGGGCGTAGGAGAGGTCGTCCATCACGAAGTGGTGGCCGCGCGGCACCCCGAACCCGGCGTGGCCGATCAGCAGCCCGGCCTGCCGGACGGTCTCGGCCATCAGCACCGGGTCGTGGAAGCGGTCCCCGGGCAGCCGGTAGAAGCCGTGCAGCCGGGGCCACTGGGCGCCGAGCAGGAAGTCGTACGGGCCGGTGGCCTGCCAGCCGGTGAGGAAGACCTCGGAGACCGAGGTGCGGTGCACCAGGTGCCGGGAGACGGTCCGGTCGTGGAAGTCGTAGCCGGAACCGGGGCCGGGGCCGGGTCCGGGGTGGGCGTACGCGCCGTGGGGGTCCGGCTCTACGATCGATGGCATGACTGGCCCCCGCTCCCAGGGTGTCGGTCGAGCGGCCGCCATGGACGCCCGAGCAAAACATACATACCACCCGGTTTGTCTTCAGCGACTGGGGTGCCCCGGCCGCGCAGCCCGGCCCGCTCACGCTACCCGCCCCGTGGACTGGGGCAATGCCCTGCGGGTGACCGCAGACCTTGGGCGGGGGGCCGTCCCCGCTGGACGGCGGGGGAGACACAGGCGCTAGATTAGATACCAACCATGCGGTTTCGGTCGCGGCCGTCCGCATGCGAGCGCCGCTCCCGGCAGGGGGCGTGCCGACAGCAGCCGGGCGGGGCGGGGATCGCGCCCGGTCGAGTCCGGAGGGGGCCAGTGGTCAAGCAGGAACGGGCTGGACGGACCCGGCAGGCCGTGCTGCTCGCCGCCGCCGAGACCTTCGCGCGGGTGGGCTTCGAGGCCGCCAGCCTGGTCGACATCAGTCGCCGCGCCGGGGTGAGCAAGGGCGCCCTCTACTTCCACTTCGTGTCCAAGCAGGCCCTCGCCGACGGGGTGCGCCGTGCCGCCGGCCGCGAGATCGGCGCGGCCGCGCTGCGCGCCCTGCGCGCCGACGGCCCGGCCCTGCAGGGGCTGATCGACCTCTCGCACGAGCTGGCCCGGATGCTGCGCGAGGACGTGGTGGTGCGGGCCGGTGTCCGGCTCGGCCGCCAGGTCCCGCGCCGGGACGGCCCCCAGGACGGACCGCCGGGCCCGCCCGGCCCGGACGCCACCTGGCGCAGCCTCACCGCAGTCGTCCACCGGCTGCTGGACCGCGCCGCCCAGGCGGGCGAGCTGTGCCCGGGGGTGGACCGGCGGGCCGCCGCCGAACTGCTCACCGCGGTGGCGGCCGGGCAGGTGCTGCTGGCGGGGGAGGAGACCGACCGGCCCCGGCCGGAGGCCGTGCGCCGGGTCTGGACGGCCGCGCTGCCGGCCCTGGTGGCGGAGCGGGACCGGGCCGGCTACCGGGTCTGAGTCGGCTACCGGGTCCGAGCCGGTCGGGGAGCCGGTCGGGGCCGTTCGGCGCGGCCCGGTGACGCCCGGCGGGGCCGGGTGGCGCGCGGCCCGGTCCGGGGCCGGACCCGGCCGGGCTCAGGCGCGCTCGGCCACGCTCAGCCGGGCGAGCGCGTGCGGCTGGACCAGGCCGGGCAGCAGCAGCGTCCACAGGTCGGCCAGCCGCTGGATCAGGTCCTGCCGGTCGGCCAGCACCTGGGAGCTCAGCTGGATCCCGGTGACGGCCCCGGTGATCACCCCGGAGGCCGCGGCCAGGTCGATCCCCGGGTGGAGGTCGCCGGCGTCCCTGGCCTGCTCCAGCAGCCCCCGGACCAGGTCCATCCAGCCCTGGTAGGCCGCGATCTGCGGCTGGGTGAAGCTTCCGTGCTCGATGGTCAGCCGGATGCTCCCGCGCACCAGCGGGTCGTCCTGGAGTGCGCGGGCGAAGGCGTACGCGAGGTCGATCAGGTTCTGCACCGAGCTGTCCGACACCGGCTTCCAGCCGGCGATCCAGGCGCCCTGTCCCTCGATGACGGCGAGCGCCAGGTCCTCCTTGGACCGGAAGTGGAAGTACAGCGCGCCCTTGGTGACCCCGGCGCGGTCCAGGATCTCGGACATCGTGGCGGCGGCGTAGCCGCGCTCGTCGAACACCTCGGCCGCCGCGAGGAGTACCGCCTGGCGGGTCGCCAGCGCGCGGGCCTGCCTGGCCATCGCAGCCTCCCTGGAAAGTTCTGGTACCTCGGCAGCGGCCGATCCTATGGGTCCGGCGGGGCGGCGAAGGCATACCGACCGGTAGGCATCCTACCGAGCCGCCCGCCGCCCGGTCCGGCCCGTGCCGACCGGACGGACCCGAAGGGTGCGCGCGCCGCCCGGGCAACGCCCGACGGCCGGTCACCCGAACGGGGTGACCGGCCGTCGGCGCGAGCCGCGGTCCGTCAGGCGGCCTGCTGCCAGCTGACCGGCGAGTAGTAGGCCGGGCGGCGCTCCAGGCGCTGCCAGTTGGCGATCGGCTCGATCGGCGATGCGGTGCCGGCCTGCTGCGCGGCGGCGGCGCGCGCCATCAGGACGGCGGTCAGGGCGGCGAGTTCCTCGTCGGTGAGGCTGCCGCGGACGATGCGGACGAGCGGTTCGGCGGAAGCGGTCATGTCCTGGTTTCTCCCCCGGTGGCTGTGGTGTGAGGTGGCTCTCGGTGCGTCCTGCTGCGGTGGCCGCAGGCGCTACATCGGCGGGTTGCCGTGCTTGCGGCTCGGCAGGTCCGCGTGCTTGGTGCGGAGCATGGCCAGGGCGGAAGCGATCACCTGGCGGGTTTCGGCCGGGTCGATGACGTCGTCCACGAGGCCGCGCTCGGCCGCGTAGTACGGGTGCATCAGCTCGTTCTTGTATTCCTTGATCTTCTGGGCCCGCATGGCGTCCGGGTCCTCGGCGGCGTTGATCTCGCGCCGGAAGATGACGTTGGCCGCGCCCTCGGCGCCCATGACGGCGATCTCGTTGGTCGGCCAGGCGTAGGACAGGTCGGCGCCGATGGAGCGGGAGTCCATCACGATGTAGGCGCCGCCGTAGGCCTTGCGCAGGATCAGCGAGATGCGCGGCACGGTCGCGTTGCAGTACGCGTACAGCAGCTTGGCGCCGTGGCGGATGATGCCGCCGTGCTCCTGGTCGACGCCGGGCAGGAAGCCGGGGACGTCGAGCAGGGTGACCAGCGGGATGTTGAAGGCGTCGCACATCTGCACGAAGCGGGCGGCCTTCTCGCTGGCGTTGATGTCCAGCACGCCGGCCAGCGACTGCGGCTGGTTGGCGATGATGCCGGTGACGTGGCCGTCGACGCGGGCCAGCACGCACAGCACGTTGGTGGCCCAGCGCTCGTGGACCTCCAGGTACTCGCCGTGGTCGACGATCTCCTCGATCACCTTGCGCATGTCGTACGGGCGGTTGCCGTCGGCGGGCACCAGGTCCAGCAGGCTGTCGTTGCGCCGCTCGACCGGGTCGTCGCTCACCACGGGCGGCGGCATCTCGCGGTTGTTCTGCGGCAGCAGCGAGAGGAGGTAGCGGACCTCCTCGATGCAGGACTGCTCGTCGTCGTAGATGAAGTGGGCCACGCCGGAGACGCCGGCGTGCACGTCGGCGCCGCCGAGGCCGTTCTGGGTGATCTTCTCGCCGGTGACGGCCTGGACCACGTCCGGGCCGGTGATGAACATCTGCGAGGTCTCGCGGACCATGAAGACGAAGTCGGTCAGCGCGGGGGAGTACGCGGCGCCGCCGGCGCACGGGCCGAGCATCACCGAGATCTGCGGGATGACGCCGGAGGCCTTGGTGTTGCGCTGGAAGATGCCGCCGTAGCCGGCCAGGGCGGTGACGCCCTCCTGGATGCGGGCGCCGGCGCCGTCGTTCAGCGAGACCAGCGGGGCGCCGGCCGCGATGGCCATGTCCATGATCTTGTGGATCTTCTGGGCGTGGGCCTCGCCCAGCGCGCCGCCGAAGATCCGGAAGTCGTGCGCGTAGGTGAAGACGGTGCGGCCGTGGACGGTGCCCCAGCCGACGACGACGCCGTCGGTGTGCGGCTTCTTGGCCTCCAGGCCGAAGCCCTGGGCGCGGTGCCGGCGCAGCGGCTCGACCTCGTGGAAGGAGCCCTCGTCCAGCAGCAGCTCGATGCGCTCGCGGGCGGTCAGCTTGCCCTTGGCGTGCTGGGCCTCGGTGGCCTTGTCGCTGGGGCCGCGGCGGACCTTCTCGCGCAGCTCGTGCAGCTCGGCGACCCGCCCGCGGGCGTCGGCCGGGACCTCGGGGACCTCGCCGTCGACCGGCGCCTCATGCACAACCGTCATCTCGAACCACTCCAAGGGTGAGGGAACTGTCCGACAGCCAACGTCTGCTGTGCCCCCGGCCGCGAATCACTTTCTTCACTTATGACTGTACGAGGGGCCGTGCGCTGGTTTCGGCGTCGATTCCGTACAAGGTCGGGTTCGTTTAGCTGTCAGGCCTGTACAGAAGCGGTCGGGTCGGAGCCGGAGCACTGGGTGTTCGTTCGAATACCGGGGGTTGTCGGACAGATGATGGTCCGATGATCTGAGCATGAAGGAAAGCGCAGGTCAGGGCCGTCCCTCAGTAATGTAGGACGGCCGTCTTGGGTGCCGCTCAAGGTCCGCTCAAGCCGGGTGCCCGGACAGCGGTCATCCGGGTGAGACGGCACCCAGTCGTAGGGAAGCGCCAAAAAGGCGACGGCCCACCCGGAGCCGCCCGGGTGGGCCGTTGGAGGGAGTGCGGGAACCCCCGTGATCAGCTCTTCCGGCCGTCCCCGGGCTCGTCCCGGTCGCGCAGTTCCTGCTCCCGGCGGCGCAGATCGGCCTCCCACTGCTCCAGCATCGACTCGTGGTCCTTGTCGTCCTTCTTCAACGAGGCGAGGAACTCGGGGTCGTCGTCCGGCGCGAGCGGGCGCCCGCCGCGCCCGGCGGGGTGCCCCGGACCACCGGCCGCCGGGTGCCCTGGCCGGCCGTCGGCGGCCGCGACCGGCAGGAAGCCGCGCTGCTTGCCGGCGATGAGCCAGGCGATCGGGCCCAGCGGCGGGAAGAGCAGCACGATCAGCACCCACACCACCTTCGGCAGGTGCTTCACCTCGTCCTCGGGCGTGGTCAGGCAGTCGACGAACGCCCAGACCCAGAACGCGAGCGGAAGGACGATGGTCAGCAGAATCCGCAACATGGGCTGCGATCTCCCCCAGCGGGCGGCGGCGGCGGGCGCCTTCCCGGGGCCCTTGACGCAAGCCAGGCTATCTGGTGGCGGATACTGACAGGCATGGCATACGACGATCTCCGCTCGTTTCTCCGGGCCCTCGACCGAGAGGGCGACCTCAAGCGCATCAAGGCGGAGGTGGATCCCCACCTGGAGATCGGCGAGATCGTCGACCGCGTGCAGAAGGCCAAGGGCCCCGCGCTGCTCTTCGAGAACGTCAAGGGCTCGTCGATGCCGCTCGCGATGAACGTCTTCGGCACCGAGCGGCGCCTGGCCAAGGCGCTCGGCCTCAAGGGCCCGGACGACATCGCCGAGAAGATCGCCGGTCTGCTCAAGCCGGAGCTGCCGCAGGGCTTCACCGGTTTCCGCGACGCCTTCGGCAAGCTCGCCTCGATGGCACACGTCCCGCCGCGGCACGTGAAGACCGGTGACGCCCCGGTGCAGGAGGTCGTGCTCACGGGTGACGACGTCAACCTGGACGAGCTGCCCGCGCTCTTCACCTGGCCGCTCGACGGAGGCTCCTTCTTCAACCTGGGCCTCACCCACACCAAGGACCCGGACAGCGGCGTCCGCAACCTGGGCCTCTACCGGCTCCAGCGCCACGACCGACGCACCATCGGGATGCACTGGCAGATCCACAAGGACAGCCGCAACCACTACGCGGTGGCGGCGAAGCGCGGCGAGCGCCTCCCGGTCGCCATCGCCTTCGGCTGCCCGCCGGCCGTCACCTACGCGGCCACCGCCCCGCTGCCGGGCGACATCGACGAGTACCTGTTCGCCGGCTTCGTCGCCGGGGAGCGGGTGCGGATGGTCGACTGCAAGACCGTCCCGCTGCAGGTCCCGGCCGACGCCGAGGTGGTCCTGGAGGGCTGGTTGGAGCCCGGTGAGATGCTGCCCGAGGGTCCGTTCGGCGACCACACGGGCTTCTACACCCCGCAGGAGCCGTTCCCGGCGCTCACGATCGACTGCGTGACGATGCGTCGCCGCCCGATCCTGCAGTCCATCGTGGTCGGCCGCCCGCCGACGGAGGACGGCCCGCTGGGCAAGTTCACCGAGCGGTTCTTCCTGCCGCTGCTGAAGATCATCATTCCGGACATCGTCGACTACGACCTGCCCGAGGCCGGCGGCTTCCACAACTGCGTGATCGTCTCGATCGACAAGAAGTACCCCAAGCACGCCCAGAAGACGATGCACGCGATCTGGGGCGCGCACATGATGTCGCTGACCAAGCTGATCATCGTGGTGGACGCCGACTGCGACGTGCACGACTACCGGGAAGTCGCCTGGCGGGCCTTCGGCAACGTCGACTACAGCCGGGACCTCACCGTCGTCGAAGGACCGGTCGACCACCTGGACCACGCCTCCTACCAGCAGTTCTGGGGCGGCAAGGCCGGCATCGACGCCACCCGCAAGCTGCCCGAGGAGGGCTACACCCGGGACGGCGGCTGGCCCGAGATGGTGTCCTCGGACCCGGCCACCGCCGCCCTCGTCTCGCGTCGCTGGAAGGAGTACGGGCTCTGATGAGTACGGCTGCTGTCGAAACCCCGGGGCGCACGAAGGCGTTCCTGCGGCTGGTGATGATCGAGCACTCGGTCTTCGCGCTCCCCTTCGCGTACATCGCCGCGCTGACGGCGATGTTCCTCGCCGACAAGCGGGTGCACTGGGGCCAGTTGTTCGTCGTCACGGTGTGCATGGTCGGCCTGCGGACCTTCGCGATGGCCGCCAACCGGATCATCGACCGCGAGATCGACGCCCGTAACCCCCGCACGGCCG
This sequence comes from Kitasatospora sp. NPDC059599, assembly GCF_042735125.1. NCBI lineage: Bacteria > Bacillati > Actinomycetota > Actinomycetes > Kitasatosporales > Streptomycetaceae > Kitasatospora > Kitasatospora sp. NPDC059599. Next base: position 23,502 of record NZ_JBHWCL010000094.1, read on the forward strand.
GGCGCGAACTGGTCACCGGCGCCGTCTCGTTGAGGACCGCGTACGTCGGCTCGGCCGTGGCGCTGGTGGTCTTCCTCGGCGCGGCGGCGATGCTCAACCCGCTCTGCCTGGCGCTCGCGCCGGTCGCCGTGGTGCCGATGGTGGTCTACCCGTACGGCAAGCGGTTCACCGACTTCCCGCAGGCGATCCTCGGCCTGGCCCAGGCCATGGGCCCGGTCGGCGCCTGGCTCGCGGTGACGGGCCGCTGGTCCTGGGAGGCCGTCGTCCTCGGCGTCGCGGTGGGCATCTGGATCGGCGGCTTCGACCTCATCTACGCCTGCCAGGACGTCGAGTCCGACCGCCACGGCAAGGTGCGCTCGGTGCCGGCCCGCTTCGGGGTCCCGGCGGCCATCCGGGGCGCGCGCGCGTGCCACGTCCTCACCACGCTCCTGCTGGGCTGGTTCGCGGTCCTGACGGACGCCGGAGCGGCGTTCTGGATCGGCCTCGTCGTCGTCGCGGGCGCCTTCGTCTACGAGCACACCATCGTGAAGCCGAACGACCTGTCGAAGCTCAACCGGGCGTTCTTCCAGACCAACGGCTTCGTGGGCATCTCGCTGTTCTGCTTCGCCCTGCTCGACCTGGTCATCCGCGGCCTCGGGATCTGATCCCCGGTCAAGCGGGCGGCGGAGTCACCCGGCAGATGACGACGAGTTCGAGTCGGGGGACCACGTCGTAGGCGACCAGGCCCCCGGCGATGTCGAGGTAACGCACGGGCTCGCCGCTGCCCTCGTCCGTGAACTCGACCCCGTCGGACCCCGGCCGGCTCAGCGGAACAGTGCGGCGTGGTCCGTCGCCCAGGTGCGGAAGCTGCGGGCCGGGTGGCCGGTGACGTCCTGGACGGTGGTGGTGGCCGGTTCGGGGGCGGCGATGCGGGCGTGGATGAAGTCCAGCGTGCCGTCGATCGCGGCCCGGGGCCGGCCGCTGGCGGACATCCGGTGGCGGGCGGCCTCGCGGGGGATCTCCTCCCACTTCGCCGGGCGGCCGGCGGCCTCGCCGATGATGCCCACCTGCTCCGCCTGGGTCGGCGACTCGGGGCCGGTCAGCACGTAGCGGGCGCCGTCGTGACCGTCCTCGACCAGGGCCCGGACGGCGACCGCCGCGATGTCCCGCTCGTCCACGGGGCCGAGCCCGGCCGCGCCGCCGTAGCCCCGTACCGCGCCTGCGGAGCGGATCTCCTCCGCCCACTGCAGCGCGGCGGCGAAGCCGTGCGCCCGCAGCACGGTGTGCCGTACCCCGCTCGCGGCGAGCAGTGCCTCGATCTCGCCCTCCGGCCGGTCGGGGACGGCGGAGGACAGGAACACCACCCGCCCGACCTCCCGGGCCAGCACGCCCACCGCGTCCGCCGCCGCGTCGGCGGTCGGGTACGGCCAGCCGAGCAGCACCGCGCCGGCGCCCTGGGCGGCGGCCTCCAGCGACATCGGGTCGAGCAGGTTCCGCTGCGTCAGGGGCCGCGCCCGCACTCCCGCGGCCGCGAGCTGCAGCCCGACGTGCCGTCCGACCGTCCCGGAGACGCCGACCACCAGCACAGGCGACGCGTCGTCAACTCGCTTTTCTGTCATGCCTAGAACGTAGGTGACGAAGATGAGACGCCCAATGCGTACGGGTCTCGGGTCCATGCGTCATCGTCCAGGGGGCGTGCGCCAACTCGCCGGGCGGCCCCCGTCGCCGTCCGGGGTCTCGTCCCGTGCCCCGGCCCCGCCTGAGCGTCGTGGTGCGCGGACCCCGGGCCCGGTCGGCGCACCGCGCACCGCGACCCCGGCGTCAGTCGTGCAGGAAGCCCTCCAGCGAGGCCGCCAGGGCGACCGGGGCCTCGTACATCGGGTAGTGCCCGCTGCCGCCGAGCTCCTCCAGCTCCGCGTTGGGGTAGTGGCTGAGCCAGGTGCCGCGCATGACGTCGGCGGTCAGCGCGAGGTCGTGCGCGCCGACGATGACCTTGACCGGCACCGGGTTTCCGCTGATCCGGCGCTCCAGGTCGGCGGTGGTCCAGTCGCGGACGTAGCCGCCGAAGGCCTCGGGCGTGGAGAGCCGCAGGGACTGGTCGACCATCCGGTCCAGCCAGACCCGGCCCGCCCGCCGGCCGGTGACCAGGTCCAGGATCGCGAGGCGCTTCTCCCGGTCCCCGGCGGCGCCGTGGAAGAGCGCCTCGCCGGCCTCGTCCAGCGGGTACGCCCCGGCCGGCACCGGGGCCAGGCCGACCAGCTTGCGCACCCGCAGCGGCGCCTCGGCGAGCACCTGCTGAGCGGCCTTGCCGCCCATCGAGTGGCCGACCAGCGAGAAGCGGTCCCAGCCGAGCTGGTCGGCGAGGGCGAGCGCGTCGGAGGCGATCTCGGCGAGCGTGTACGTGCCGGTGACGTCCCGGCGCTCGCCGTAGCCGCGGTAGTCGAGGAAGGCGTAGCTGAAGGCGTGGCCGTCGAGGTAGTCGAGGAACGGGCCCCAGCCCGCGCTGGTGCCGAACCAGTCGTGCAGGACCAGGACGTGGTGGTCGCCGGTGCCGGTCGAGCGGTGAGGGATCGTCATGCCATCGGTCGTTCCCGCCGACCCGCCCGTCCGAACGGTCGGGTCGACGGGAAACCGGAGTGCCGGGGCGGCCGCTACTCCCCTTCGGAGACGTAGGCCCCGTACTCGGCCGCCGTGAGCAGGCCGTCCGGCTCCGTCGTCGCCGTGATCTCGACGAGCCAGCCGTCGCCGTACGGGTCCTGGTTGATGAGCTCGGGGTCCTCGGCCAGCTCCGCGTTCACTGCGGCGATCGACCCGGTGAGCGGCGCGTACAGCTCGCTCACCGACTTGACCGACTCGACGGTTCCGAACGCCTCGCCGGCCGTGAACTTCCTCCCCTCTTCGGGGAGTTCCACGAAGACGATGTCCCCGAGCTGCCGCTGGGCGTAGTGGGTGATGCCCACGCGGGCCCCTCCCTTCCCCGTGGTCGCCACCCACTCGTGGTCCTTGGTGTATCTGAGGGTCGTCGGAATGTCGGACATGGCGGCCTCCGGGGGCTCGGCGTCACGACTGACTGATCGTCAGTCTCGGCGAGAAGGCTCCCGCAGTCGTCCGCTCCCCGCCGTGAGGTTCACCCGGACGAGTGAACTTCAGATGTCGCGCCGGGCGAAGGCCGGAGCGTGTTCCGGCCGCGGGCCGAAGGCGATCATGCGGGAGAGCAGCAGCGGGAACCCGGGGGCGTAGCGGGCGAGCAGCACCAGGGGGGTCGGCGGTCCGACCCGGCGGCCGGTGAGGGCGGGCTCGAACATCACGCGGTGCAGGGTCCGCTGGAACCGCTGCATGATCACGGTCGGCCGCCACCGGCGGCGCTGCACCCGGGCGAGGGCCGCGACGGTCGGGCGGCCGCGCCGCAGGGGTTCGGCGAGCAGGGTCGCGGCCGCGACGGCGTCCTGGATGGCGAGGTTGATGCCGACGCCGCCGGCCGGGGACATCGCGTGGGCGGCGTCGCCGATCAGCAGCAGCCCGTCCTGGTACCAGCGGTCCAGCCGGTTCAGCCTGACGTCGAGCAGGTGGACGTCGTCCAGGCTCTCCAGGCGGTCGACCCGGTCCGCGTACTGGGGCAGCAGCCGGGCGATCCGTTCGCGGAAGTGCGCGATGCCCTCGGCGCGCAGCTGGGGGTCGCTGCCCTTGGCCCGGAAGTAGGCGACCTGGAAGTAGTCGGCCCGGGCGAAGCTCAGGGCGAGGTCGCCGGGGCCGAAGCCGGGGACGAGGCTGGGCGGCGCGGCCTGTTCGTGGGCGTGCCGGGGGAGCCGGAACCACCAGGTGTCGAAGGGCACGGGGTGTTCCTCGGGCACCAGCCCGGACTCCCGGCGCAGGGTGGAGTGCCGGCCGTCGGCGGCGACGGTGAGCGCGGCGCGCAGCTCGCCCTCCTCGCCGTCCCGGGTGCGGTACCGCACGCCGACCACCCGGTCGCCCTCCCGGAGCAGGCCGGTCGCCTCGGTGTTCATCCGCACGGTGAAGGCGGGCTCCTGGCGCGCCTCCTCGACCAGGAAGTTCAGCAGGTCCCACTGCGGGATCATCGCGATGTAGTCGTACGGGGCGCGCATCCGGTCGTAGGCGCTCAGCGCGACCGGGCCGGCGCCGGGCACGGTCACCACCAGGTTGCCCAGGCGGCTCTGCGGCAGTGCGGCGAACTTGCGGCCCAGGCCGAGCTCGTCCATCAGCCGCACGGTGGACGCGTGGACGGTGTCGCCGCGGAAGTCGCGCAGGAAGTCCCCGTGCTTCTCCAGCACGGTCACCTCGACGCCTGCGCGGGCCAGTAACAGGCCCAGCATCATTCCGGCCGGTCCGCCCCCGGAGATCACGACGCTCATGGCCGTCCTCCTTTCGTGTTCGATCGGTGTTCGGCTGGTCGCCGTCCGTGTGGAACTCGTATAGACAGATTCTCTGGAACCGTCTCAGGTGTCAAGTAGTACGATGCTCCACATGAAGGAGCTGGTGGCGGCCGCCCTCGCGGCGGCGAAGGAGCGGGGCCGGGACGTCGCCGACGTCCCGCTGGCGGGGATCGCGGCCGCGGCGGGCATCTCCCGCAGCACGCTGCTGCGGCGGCTCGGCGGCTCCCGGGCGGCCCTGGACGAGGCCGTCCGGCAGGCCGGGGTCGACCCGGGCGGGCGGCCGCCGGTGCGCGAGCGCGCGATCGAGGCGGCGGCCCACCTGGTGGCCGAGCGCGGGCTGGCCGGGATCACCCTGGACGCCGTCGCCGACCGGGCCGGGTGCTCCCTGCCGAGCCTGCACACCGTCTTCGAGGGCCGGGACGGCCTGCTCGCCGCCGTCTTCGGACAGTACGGGCCGCTGCCGGACCTGGAGGCGCTCGCGGCCGACCCGCCGGAGGACCTGGAAGGCGCCGTACGGGCGCTCTACGAGACCTTCGCCGCGTCCTTCGCCCAGGAGCCGCGGGTCGTCCCGGCGGTCTTCGCCGACCTGTTCAGCCGCCCGGACGGCCCCGCCGCCGCGATGATGGGCGCCAACCTGCCGCGGACGTACGACGGCCTCAACCGGCTGCTGCAGCCGCACGTCGAGGCCGGGCGGCTGCGGCCGCTGCCGGTCCCGGTGCTGGTCCAGCTGCTGCTCGGCCCGCTGATCACGCACATCCTGCTGCGTCCGGTGCTGGAGCCCGCCTTCGGCGCCGGACTGCCCTCGGTGGACCGGGCCATCGACCACTTCGTCGACTGCTACCTGCGCGCGGTCGCCCTGCCCGGGGCGTAGGCCCGCACCCGGCGCACATCCGGAGCCCGCGCCCGGAGCCCGAACCGGGCGCGGGCGACACCGACCCGAGGAGAACCGTGATCGGCAAGCAGCAGTGCCTCGTGCTCGACTGCCCCGACCCGGCCGCGCCGGCCCGCTTCCACGCCGGCCTGCTCAGTGGCGAGGTGGACCGCCCGGACCCGCGCTGGTCGCCGGGCGCGGACTGGTCCACGCTGCACCTCGACGGCGGTCCGGTGCTCTGATTCCAGCGCGTCGCCGACCACCGCCCGCCGCGTCGGCCCGACCCGTAGCACCCCAACAGGCGCACCTGGACCTCGACGTCGAGGACCTGGCCGCCGCCGGGCGGGCGGCGCTCGCCCTCGGTGCCACGCACCTGTACGGCGCGGGCCGGTGGAGCGTCTTCGCCGATCCGGCCGGGCACCCCTTCTGCCTGATCGGCCCGCCACGGCAAAGGTCCTGACGGAGCGTCAGTCGAGTGTGAGCCGGTCGCCGACCCGGAGCCGGCCCGGGGTTGCGACCGTGGCGAGCGCGTCGAGGCGGCCGTCGTGGGCGTGGACGACGGCCTTGAGGATCTCCGGCGCGTGCGGCAGTCCCGGCTGCGGGGCGCCGGTCATCGCGCAGCGCTCGCTGGAGGTGACGAAGGCGAGGCGGGCGCTGTCCGGGGCCTCGCCGCGGGCCTGGTGGCCGAACCAGGTGTCCTCGACGAACGGCGGGGTGCCGGGCGGGGTGCGCAGCACGATGTTGGGCCGGAACCGGCGTTCGTCGACCACCGCGAACGGGACGGCTTCGCGGACCCAGTCCAGGGTGGCGGTGGTGAGCAGGCTGACCGGCAGCCGGTCGAAGTGCGGGACGGCGTCCTCCCGGGCGAGTTCGACGTCCTCGCGCTGGAGGTAGGCGCGCAGGAAGGCGGTCGGCCGGTCGACCGGGCGTCCGAGCGGGTCGAACAGCTCGGGTCCGTCGATCCGGCGGCCGAGGCGGGCGGAGAGGCGGAGCAGGCCGTCCATCCGCCGGAAGCGGCGGGTGTTCTTGCCGGAGCCGAGCTTCCCGGTGGCGTCGCGGACGGCGTAGAGGCGGTCGCCGGCCAGGCCGCGCCCGTCCACCTCGACGGAGTCGAGCCGCTCGCCGCCGGTGGATTTCACGGGGTAGCGCCAGAGTCGCTCGATCACTCCGATGATCTCAGCCATGGGCGGACAGCGTACTGGCGCCACCGGGGGATGGTCTAGACCAAGTGGCGTACCGGTGACGGAGATCGGCGCGGCTCAGCCCAGCCGGGCCACCGCCCGCACCGGTGCGCCGTCCGCCGCGACCAGCCGCAACGGGAACAGCGAGACCTCCACCGGCCGGCCGGCCTCCTGCGCCGCCAGCAGCGCCCGCAGGTCGGTCAGGTTCTCGGCGATCACCCCGCCGCCCGGCGCCCCCAGCAGCACCCGGTGCGCGGCGAGCGTCGGCTCGTCGGCGGCGCCCTGGTCGTGCTCGTCGGTGAGGTCGGCGAGCAGTGCCGCCACCGCGGGGTCGCCCGGGCCCGGGTCGGGCGTCGGGTCGACGCTGAGCGCGTCCACCCCGACCGTCCGGATCCCGGCGGCCACGATCGCCTCGGCGGCCTCCGCGGTCAGGCTGGGGTGGGCGAGGTAGGTGTCGGTGCCCCAGTGCCGGGCCCAGCCGGTGGCCAGCAGCAGGACGGTGCCCTCGCCGGAGTCCCCGGCCCGCTCCAGCGCGGGCGCCAGCAGCTCCGGCGTGACGGCCGCCCGGGGCTCCAGCCCGCGCAGGTCGGCCAGCACGGCCGGACCGGTGAACCGCTCCAGCGGCAGCCCGTCCAGGGTCGGCCAGGTGACGTCCACGTGGTACGGCGCGTCCACGTGCGTCCCGGACTGCGAGCCGAGGTGCAGGGCCAGCACGTTCACCCCGGCGGTCGCGGTGGTGAGCGCGGGCGCCAGCACGACCGCCGGGTCGCCGGGGTAGACCGGCATCGCGGTGGTCACCTGATGGGTGAGGTCGACGAGGGTCGCTGCCATGCGCCCATCCTCCCAGTGCCGACCGCCGATGGGGCTCCGCCCGGTGAAGCCGGATAGAAATGGCCCATGGGACATGCGAAGCGTCAGCCGTGGGTGGTCGGGGTCTCGGGCGCGTCGGGGACGCCGTACGCGGCCTCGGTGATCCGGGGGTTGCTGGCCGCCGGTGAGGCGGTGGACCTGATCGTCAGCCGGGCCGCCAGGCTGACCATCCTGGACGAGACCGGCATCTCCTTCCGGGACGCCCACTGGCGCACCGACCTGGCCGCCTGGCTGGGTGTGGAGGGCTCCGGGGGCGGCCTGGACGACGTCCGCTACTGGCCCGCCGGGGACTTCGCGGCCGGCCCCTCCAGCGGCTCGTACCCGGCCAAGGGCATGCTGGTGGTGCCCGCGACCACCGGGGCGGTGGCCGGGATCGCGCTGGGCCTGAGCAAGGACCTGCTGCAGCGGGTCGCCAGCGTCACCCTCAAGGAGCGCCGCCCGCTGGTCGTGTGCGTGCGCGAGACGCCACTCAACGGGGTGACGTTGAAGCACCTGGTGGAACTCGACGCGCAGGGCGCGGTCGTCCTGCCCGCTTCGCCCGGTTTCTACGCCGGCGGCTCCACCGTGCGCGAACTCGTGGATTTCGTGGCCGGACGGGTCCTCGACGCCGCCGGCGTGCCGCATTCCCTGTACCTGCGCTGGGAGGGGGAGTTGGGCGCGGCGGCCCGCCGGGCCGACCGGAATCAGGGCGTTCCGGCTGAGGGGGAGTAAGGAGACCGAGGGCGGGAGAGTATCTTCTCTGCGATATCCGGGTCGGTCGGCGCACGGCGCCTTTGAATCCGGATAATGATCTGTGGGTCTGGAGAGGTTCGGAAGGACGCGGACGGTATATGGACACGGTGGACAGACAGCTCATCCAGGCGCTCCGGGAGAACGGCCGTGCGTCCTACGCCGAGCTGGGCCGGCTGGTCGGACTCTCCGGCCCGAGCGTCACGGACCGCATCAACCGCCTGGAGCAGGCCGGGGTCATCACGGGGTACCGCGCGACGGTCAACCCGGCCTCGCTCGGCTTCGGCGTCACGGCCCTGATCGGCCTCCAGCTGACGGACGCGGCGGACCACGAGGACGTCGCGTTCCGGCTGAAGGACCTCAACGAGGTCGAGGACTGCTGGTTCATCGCGGGTGACGACTCGTACATGCTCAAGGTCCGGGTGGCCGACGTGGCCGGCCTGGAGTCGGTGGTGAAGCGGATCTCGGGGACGAAGGGCGTAGCCCGCACCCGCACCACCGTCGTACTCTCCACGAAGTGGGAGAACCGGGTGAGTGAACTTCCTCCTGTAGGAGAGTGACGCATGGCACTGGTCGGTCTGGAGGAGCTGCGCTCCGCTCGGCAGCGGATCGCGGGGGTCGCCGTGCGCACCCCGCTGGTTCCCGCCCCCTGGGCGGCCGAGGGGGAGCGCAGGCTCTGGCTGAAGCCCGAGAACCTCCAGCCGACCGGGGCCTTCAAGACCCGCGGCGCCTACAACCGGCTGGCCGCGCTCACCGCGGACGAGCGGGCGCGCGGCGTGGTCGCCCAGTCCAGCGGCAACCACGCGCAGGCGGTGGCGTACGCGGCGGGGCTGCTCGGCGTCAAGGCCGTGATCGTGATGCCGGACACCTCGCCGGCGGTGAAGGTGGAGGCCACCCGGGCGTTCGGCGCCGAGGTGATCCTGGTGTCGCCGGAGGAGCGGGACACCCTGCCGGGCGAGCTGGCCGAGCGGCACGGCTACGTCTGGGTGCCGCCGTACGACGACCCGTTCATCATCGCGGGCCAGGGCACGGTCGGCCTGGAGATCGCCGAGGACGCCCCGGCCGGGCTGGACACCGTCCTGGTGCCGGTCAGCGGCGGAGGCCTGATCGGCGGCACGGCGGCCGCGCTCAAGCTGACCCGCCCGGGCATCCGGGTGGTCGGCGTGGAGCCCGAGCTGGCCGCCGACGCGCAGGCCAGCCTGCGGGCCGGCCGCCGCCTCGCCTGGCCGGTCGCCGACACCTACCGCACCATCGCGGACGGTCTGCGCACCCCGTCCGTCGGCGTGCTGCCGTACGAGCACATCACCGCCTACGTGGACGACATCGTCACCGTCACCGAGGACGAGATCCGCGCCACCGTGGCCCTGTTGGCCCGCCGCGGCCGGCTGGTCGCCGAGCCGTCCGGGGCGGTCGCACCGGCCGCGTACTTCCACCGGGCCGCCGAGACCGGGGGCCAGTCGGTGGCCGCCGTGGTCAGCGGCGGGAACATCGAACCCGCACTGCTCGCAGAGCTGCTCTCGGCATAGGCGTACGCTCGTTCCGGCAAGGAATCGAATGTCGGAGGAGGCGGGTCACCGCATGGACGCAGGGCTCAAGCGCGAGCTGGAGGCGAAGGTCTACGCGGGTGAGCGGCTGACCCGCGAGGACGGGATCGCGCTCTACGGGAGCGACGACCTGGCCTGGCTGGGCGGGCTGGCCCACCACGTGCGGACGCGGAAGAACGGCGACGTCGTCCACTTCAACGTCAACCGTCACCTCAACATGACCAACGTGTGCAGCGCGTCCTGCGCGTACTGCTCGTTCCAGCGCAAGCCGGGCGAGAAGGACGCCTACACGATGCGCATCGAGGAGGCCGTCCGCCTGGCCAAGGCCATGGAGGTCGAGTCCCTCACCGAGCTGCACATCGTCAACGGTCTGCACCCGACCCTGCCGTGGCGCTACTACCCGCGCTCGCTGCGGGAGCTGAAGGCGGCTCTGCCGAACGTCTCGCTCAAGGCCTTCACCGCCACCGAGATCCACTGGTTCGAGAAGATCAGCGGCCTGCCCGCCGACGAGATCCTGGACGAGCTGATCGACGCCGGCCTGGAGTCGCTGACCGGCGGCGGCGCGGAGATCTTCGACTGGGAGGTCCGCCAGCACATCGTCGACCACGACACCCACTGGGAGGACTGGTCGCGGATCCACCGCCTGGCGCACGAGAAGGGCCTCAAGACGCCGGCCACCATGCTGTACGGCCACATCGAGGAGCCCCGCCACCGGGTGGACCACGTGCTGCGGCTGCGCGAGCTGCAGGACGAGACCGGCGGTTTCCAGGTCTTCATCCCGCTGCGCTACCAGCACGACTTCCACGACTCCAAGGACGGCGTCGTGCGCAACAAGCTGATGGCCCGCACGGAGATGGCCACCGGCGCCGAGGCGCTGAAGACCTTCGCGGTCTCCCGGCTGCTCTTCGACAACGTCCCGCACGTCAAGGTCTTCTGGGTGATGCACGGCGTCGCCACCGCCCAGCTGGCGCTCAGCCACGGCGCGGACGACATGGACGGCTCGGTGGTCGAGTACAAGATCACCCACGACGCGGACAACTTCGGCACCCCGAACAAGCTCGGCCGCGACGACCTGCTCGGCCTGATCCGCGACGCCGGCTTCCGCCCGGTCGAGCGCAACACCCGCTACGAGATCATCCGCGAGTACGAGGGCCCGGACCCGATGCGCCGTGAGTCCCCGCAGGCGATGCGCCTCTGACTCGCCCTCCGACCTGCGCACTTCCCCGCCGCCCCGGCCGCCCCGCGGTCCGGGGCGGCGGTGCCTTCACGGCCTCCGCACGCGACCCGGGTTTACCAACGGGTGTGGCGTTTGGCAGGATCGACGGCATGTCCGGTTCTCATCGCGCCACCGAGTACCCGCCGTACGAGCCGATGCAGGAACCGGTGTACGGGGTGCCGCAGCAGTCGCACGAGGCGCCGTACGGCACCTACGAGCCGTACCCGCAGGCGTACCAGGAGCCGGTCGGGCAGGAGTACGGCGACGGGGTGTACCGGTCGTACGAGCAGTCCTACGCCCAGCCGTACGGGCAGTCCTACGAGCAGCCGTACGAGCAGTTCCCTGACGGGTACTCCGAGGCCCGCGACTACCCGTCCGCGCCGGAGCCGGCCGGCTACGAGTCCGCCGTCCACGAGCACACCGGCCACGAGCCCGCCGTCCACGAGCCCACCGGCTACGAGCCCGCCGTCCACGAGTCCACCGGTTACGAGCCCGTCGGCTACGAGCCCGGTCCCGCCGTCCACGAGCCGGCCCCCGCGCCGCTCGCGCCCCTCGCCCCCGTCGTGCCGGTCGCCGTCCCCGTCGAGGGCGGCCGGGCAGCAGCCCGGGGCCGACGGCGCAAGGTGAAGCAGAAACGTCACGGCAAGGCCGTGATGGCCGGCACCGCCCTGCTGGTCGCGGCCGCCGCCGGCTGGTACACCGTCGGCCAGGACGAGGCCAAGCCCGGCCTCGCGGCCGCCGACGGCCCCGGCCCGGACGGCGTCAGCAAGCCCGACCAGCCCGCCCCCGCCGCCGTCCAGGCCGCCTCCGACCGGCAGGCCGCCGCCCCGGCCGCGGCCCGCGGCGAGGCCCGCCAGGACGCCTCGGTGGCCGCGATACCCGGCCTCGGTGCGACCTTCACCGCGAAGATCCCCGCCGGGACCAACCAGGTCCTGGTCGCCTCCGGCGCGGACAAGAACACCGACAAGAACACCGTCGTCCTCTGGACCCGCACCCCCGAGGGCCGCTGGCTGGCCGGCGAGACCTGGCAGGGCCACAACGGCAAGAACGGCTGGACCGCCGACCACAACGAGGGCGACCTGCGCAGCCCGATCGGCGTCTTCGGCCTCAGCGACGCCGGGGGCCGCCTGGCCGACCCGGGCAGCAAGCTCCCGTACGACAAGGACCCGAACTTCGTGGTCTCCGGCACGGGCTTCTTCGGCGACCAGCTGGCCGGCTCCTTCGACTACGTGGTCGCGATCAACTACAACCGGGTCGCCGGCAACTCCCCGCTCGACACGCGCCGCCCGATGGGCTCCAAGAAGGGCGGCGGCATCTGGCTCCACGTGGACCACGACGGGCCCACCCACGGCTGCGTGTCGATACCCGAGGACAAGATGGCCCAGCTGATCCGCACCCTGGACCCGGCGGCCCACCCGGTCATCGTGATGGGCGACACAGCTACCCTGGCCACCTGACCTCGGCATACGCGCGACCCAAGCCCCCCAACGCCCATTGTCGATCCCCTACAGATCATGAGCGCGGATCCTGTCGCCGGTCATGCCCCGCTGACCAGCGGGTAACCCGGTTCCATGGCAGCATGAGCGGTTCGCGCATTGTGGCACTCGGGCACTACCAGCCCCCCAAGGTCCTCAGCAACGACGACCTGGCGGCGCTCGTCGACACCGACGACGAGTGGATCCGAAGCCGGGTGGGCATCCGTACCCGGCACATCGCCGAGGGCGAGACCCTGGTCGACCTCGCCGCCGAGGCCGCGCAGAAGGCGCTCGCCAAGAGCGGCCGGACGGCGGAGGAGATCGACCTCGTCGTGGTCGCCACCTGCACCGCGATCGAGCGCAGCCCCAACACGGCCGCCGCGGTGGCCGCCCGGCTCGGCGTGCGTTCGCCTGCCGCGTACGACATCAACACGGTCTGTTCCGGCTTCTCGTACGCCCTGGCCACCGCCGACCACGCGATCCGGGCCGGCGCGGCCCGTCGCGCCCTGGTGATCGGCGCCGAGCGGATGTCCGACACCCTCGACTGGACCGACCGCTCCACCTGCGTGATCTTCGGCGACGGCGCGGGCGCCGCGGTGGTCGAGGCCCAGGAGGAGGGCGACGAGCCCGGCATCGGCCCGGTGGTCTGGGGTTCCGAGCCGGAGAAGGGCGACGCCGTGGTGATCACCGGCTGGGACCCGGTGATCAGCCAGCAGGGCCAGTCGGTGTTCCGCTGGGCCACCACCCAGCTCGCCCCGCTCGCCCGGCAGGCCTGCGAGCGGGCCGGGATCGACCCGGCCGAGCTGAAGGGCTTCGTCCCGCACCAGGCCAACCTGCGGATCATCGACGCGATCGCCAAGAAGCTGGGCCTCGGCGACGCCGTGGTGGCCCGGGACGTGGTCGAGTCCGGCAACACCTCGGCCGCCTCCATCCCGCTCGCCTTCTCCAAGCTGGTCGAGCGCGGCGAGCTGTCGCCCGGGGACCCGGTCCTGCTCTTCGGCTTCGGCGGTGGCCTGGCGTACGCCGGCCAGGTCGTGCGCTGCCCGTAGCCCTGGCCAGGGCGGTTCCGGGGCCCGGAAGGCCCCGAGAAGGACGAATGCCGGTGGGCGGGCACCCCTTGCGAGGGG
>NZ_JBHWCL010000095.1:0-19942 GCF_042735125.1 Kitasatospora sp. NPDC059599
CAGGCAGAAGTGCCGGTGTCCGCGCGGGAGCAGGACACCGGCACTTCCTGCGTCTGCGCCTCGCGATCGGGCGCCGCGGTCACCTACGACTTGGTGGGAACCACCGAGTAGCAGCCGGAGTCGATCGGCGAGATCCAGTTGCGGTAGAGACTGTCGAATTCTCGATTCCTCGGCGCGCGAATGTCTGGCAGCGACCGATGACATGACGAGATGTCATGACACCTGGTCGGCCAGTCACATGACTGATGCCGTGGATGCGCGCAGCGGCAACAGTGGCGTTCGACGGCCGGAACACCCGTTGCCCGGCCGCCGCCCACGCCCCTCCGGAAGGACCGGAGGGCCGCCCCACCACCTCCGTCCCACCCGAGGGGAACCACCGTGACCGCGTCCGCCCACCGCGCCGTCGAGAACCTGATCGCCCGCTACGCCGAACTCGTCGACGACGGCGACTTCGCCGGGCTCGGCGCCCTCCTCGCGGACGCCACCTTCATCGGCAGCGGTGAACCGGTGCGCGGGAGTGCCGCGATCGAGCGGGTGTTCCGGGACACGGTCATCGTCCACGCCGACGGCACGCCCCGCACCCAGCACGTCACCACCAACACCGCCGTCGACGCCGACGAGCGGGCGGGCACCGCGACCGCCCGCTCGTACGTCACCGTCCTCCAGGCCCTCCCCGGATTTCCTCTCCAGCCCATCGCCGCCGGCCGCTACCACGACCGCTTCCGACGGCACGACGACGGCCGGTGGCACTTCGCGGAGCGGCGCGTCCGCATCACCCTGCTCGGCGACGTGAGCCGGCACCTGCGCACCCCCTGAACCGGACACGAGCCGGACACGAGCCGGGTGCACCGGGCACGCCGGGCATGAGCCGAACTCATCGGCGCCCGGCGCCGATCGACGGGTCAGCGGCCCGGGTCCTCGAACTGCCGGATCTTGTCCCCCGCCGAGAACACCTCCCGGCCGTCGGAGTCGAGGGCCGTGAGGTCGGTGGCGGTCCCCGGCTTCACCGCGTAGGCGAAGAACCCACGCCCGCCGGACGTGGCCGTGACCGCGACCGGCCGGGGTGCTCCCGTGCGGCTGTGGGCGAGCAGGCCCGCCACGCTCGGGTCAGCCGCGCCGTAGACGAGCAGGACGCGGTCGTCCAGGCCGTCGACGGCGACGTTGACCGGGACGGCCTTCGAGACCGGCGGGTCGCAGCCGTGCCCGGTGGCCCGGCGGTCGACCGAGGCCTGGGTGCAGAGCAGGCCGTTCTCGTCCAGCAGGTCGACCTGCCAGGGGACGCCGTCCACCTCCCCCCGGGCGATCACCGCGACCTTCGCCGCCTCCGGGCCGGGCACAGCGGTGGCGGCCCCGGAAGCAGCCCCGGGAGCGGCAGCCGCGGGGGCGGGACGCGTGCCGGCGCCCGGGCCCGCGGGGCCGCAGGCGGCGAGCGTCGCGATCAGGGCGGGCAGGAGGACGGGGCGGATCCGGCGCATGACGCTTCCTTCCGGTGCCGGAGCGGAGGGAGGGCCCGCGCGCGACGACGCGGGCCCCTGGTGCCGACGACGATCCTTCGTCAGTTCGTCGCGAACGCCTTCGAGCAGGGCGCCGATCCGTTCCCGTACCAGCGCAGGTAGTACGCCGTGCTGGTGTTGACCCCGATGCCGCGCGGGTCGACGTGGTCCCGGCCGTCCACGTCCCAGCTGTAGCTGGAGAACACCTTCTGGGAGCCGCTGGTCTTGACGAGCGAGACGTAGAAGCTGTGGGCGGACCCGCCCTCGCAGGCCCAGCCGCCGATGTGCACCAGGCCGCCGGTGGGGACGAAGTCCGCACTCGCGTGGTACGACCCCGAGCCCCAGGCCTGCCAGAAGTCGGTAGCCTGCGCGGAGCCGGTGGAGAGGCCCGCCACCAGCACGGTGGTGGCGGCGATCGTGATCGTGCTCAGGACCTTTCGGAACATGTGCGTTCTCCTGTCATCGGACTGGTTCACACGCCGGATCGGCTGTGCCGCATGAGCATCGGGCGTGGTGGCCGCGACACGGCCCGGTCCCGCCCCCGGGGGAAAGCCTGCGTGAGCGGGCGCCACGCCGGATTGTAGAAATGCGCATGACAGAAACCGCACTACCCGGGCCCGCCCGGGACCGCCCGGCCCGAGGGCCCCGGCACCGGCCTCGGCCTCGGCCTCGGCGCACCGAACGCGAACTGCTGCGCCCGCTCGGCTCCGGACGCCATGGAACGCCTGGGTGCGAGCAGCCGCTTCGAGGCCGGGATCAAGGCCGGGATCAAGGGCGTCCACCGCGGCCGGCTCTGAACCGCCCCCGCCCGGCCGGGCCTCAGAACGTCAGCGGACCGTACGTGCCGTCCCGGAAGGTGACGGCGTGCGGCTCGGTGTCGAACTCCTCACGCACGTAGCCGCCGAAGCCCGGCTCCCGGACGTACGGCGCGATCAGGTCGAGGAGGGTGACGAGGTCGCCCATCGTGTCGTCCAGCCACAGGTTGCGGCTGAACAGCCCCCAGACCCGCAGCGGACCCTCGGCCGTGAAGCCCGGGGACTGGAGCCGCAGGGAGGCGCAGTCCCCGCCGGGCAGGCGGCTGTCCGGATCCGGGGCGAGCATCGGGTGGGCGTGCTCCTCCTCGTCGAGTCCGGCCGGGCGCTCGTCGAGGAGGCCGAGGTGCCAGCGCAGCACGTCCAGGACCGCCTCGGGGGTGTCCTCCCGGAGGAAACAGCCGAGGCCGACTTCGTAGTGGTCGCTCACCCGGCCGATTCTGCCCGCCCGACCCGACAGTCCCCGACCCGACAGTCCCGGACCCGTCAGGGGCGGACCCGTCAGGGGCGGAAGCCGTCGACCAGGTAGGTCCCGTCGGGTTGGCACCGAAGGGTGACGATCCCGCCGAACTGGCCCCTGACCGTCGCGGACCAGCCGTCACCGGTGTGGTAGGTGACGTTCGAGTCCACCCGGAGCTACACGGCGCCCTCGGTCCGCTCGCCCGCCGGGACCCGCCCGTCCGGTACCGGGCCCGCCGTGGCGGACGTGACCACCGACCAGCCCTTCCGCTCGGTCACCTCCGGCGGCCAGACCGGGTTGTCGACCGGGTCCGCACCGGCCTCGGACTCGCCCTTCGCCGCCGTCTCCGCGGTCATGTACGGCTTCATCCGGGGGACGACCGAGGCGAGTCCGGTGTCGCCGCGCCGCACGTCGATGCTGTTTCCCGCGATCACCCAGGCGAGGGCGACGGACTCCGGGTCCTTCGGGACGACCGTGAGCGGGGGCGTCGGCGTGCTCGGCCGGACGACGGGCTCGGACGGCGGCGGGTCCGCCGCCTTCGGCGATCCCCGGTACCGCGGTGCCGGGGATCTGCCCGCGCTCGTCGGAGCACGGGTTGCAGCGGACCGGGGCGCCGACCTGCCCGCCGTACACCGTGGTCCAGCCCGAGGCCTCGGCCCGCAGGCCGGTGGTCAGACCGGGCCGGACCCCGGTGACCCGGAACGGCCGGTCCCCGTCCTTGAGCGTCCAGGTCCGGTGCTCGCCGTCCACCGAGCCATCCACGGTGAGGATGAACTCGTAGCTCTTCCGGGCGGCGATAGCGGACAGGTTGACCACCTCGGGCTTGCGGTCCTCCAGGTACAGGTACTGGTCGGTGAAGAAGGGGGCGTACGAGATCTCGCCCATCGGGCTGCCGATCAGGGCAACCCGGTCGGCGGAGTCCAGGTCGATGCCCATGTCCACCGTGGTCCCCACGCCCTGCGGCGGGCAGTACGCGGCCGTACCGGGCAACGGGTCCTGCGCGGTGCCGACAACGATGGCCCGCAGCCCCTGGATCGCTACGGTGTGGCCGCTGCCGCCGGTCGCCTCCACCACCAGGTGGGAGGTGCCGACGTCCACGCCGCCCTGTCCGTGCATCCACGACCAGGTCGCCTCGCAGCCGGTCACCGAGGGGGGATCCCGGTCGGCCCGAGCGGCCGCTCCACCACCGCGTTCCCCTCGATGGCGCCATCCCCCAGTGCGTAGCGGGCGGTGAGGGTCGGCCCGGGGGCGCCGTCGTGGTCCAGCACCAGGTAGGTGGTCGCGGCGGTGAGGACCGCCATCACGGCGCCGACAGCGACCACCATCCGGACCGGGTGCTTGGGCGGGAGGTTCACCGAAACCTTGCCGCCCTGGATCACGGTGCCGTAGTTCGCCGCACTGCGGAACGAATCGTGCGTCTCGCCCTGCTCGCTCATCCCCCACCCCGTCAGGCCGCTGCGAGAATCGAGGATGCGGGTGGGAGGCGGCGAAGGAAGGGCCACGCACCGCTACACCCCCGGTCGGCGGGGCCGGTCGAAGGGCCGGGGAACGACGCGGCCCCTCGACCGGGGGTTCCGGTCGAGGGGCCGTGGGGGTGCCGGTCCGTCAGCTCTTGGTCGGCTTCGGCGACGGCAGCGCCGCCGAGCCGCCGATCAGCGGCCACTCCTTGTGGAACGGCGGCAGCGGCAGCTTGCCCTCGATGATCGGGGTGCCGAAGATCTTCAGGTGCGCGGTCAGCGCACCGTTCAGGTCGACGCCGCCGAGCAGTGCCCAACTGCCCTGGACCTGCGGCGGGTTGCCGGAGGAGTCGGCGATCAGAGAGCCTTCGGCCTGGGCCTTCAGGTAGGGGGCCACGGTGGTCTCCACGCCGACGGTGTCGTAGAGGCCGACACTGATCTCGGCGCCGAGGGCGGCCCGCACGCCGGCCTTGCCGTTGAGCCGCACGTGGATCGGGCTGACCTTGGTGTCGGCGCTGGTGACCGGGGTCCAGCCCTTGCCGCCGGTGTAGTCGGCGCGGACGGCCCAGGTGCCGGTGGCGTCCTGTTCCGCCTCCAGGTGGACCTGACCGTCGGCGCTGACCTCCAGGTAGCAGGTCAGGCCGAGGTTGACGACCACCGGCAGGCCGGCGACGGTCAGCACCGGGCTGGCCTGCAGCTTGGCGAAGGGCACCCGGATCGGCGCCGCGCCGGTGTTGCGGGCGACGTCCCCGGTGACCTTCCACTGGGCGTGGGCGTCCAGGTCGAAGCCGATCGACGCGGTGCGCGGGCTGCCCGCGCCGGCGCCGTGGTAGGCGAAGTGGACGGCCGGGTGGAGCTGGAGCGAGCCGGAGGCGTCCAGGCTGGCGCCCTCGGGCAGCGGCACGGGGGCCTTGACGTTCACCTCCAGGGTGCCGGAGGCGTCGGCCTTCACGCCGTTGAGGTCGGCGCCGACGGTGGCCTTGAGGTCCTTGACCAGCGGGGTCACCGTGATGCCGTGCGGGTCGACGGGCACGCTGCCGTCGGCCTCGGTGCCGCCGAGGAGTTCGGCGAGGGTGGCGGGGCGGGTGGCCAGGTTGAGGGTGTTGCCCGCGCCGGGGTGGACGGCGGTGACGGCGACCAGTGCGCCCTGCGGCGCGGCGGCGGTCGGCGGGCTGGCGATCAGCTGGCCGGGCTGGACGGCGGCGACCGCGGCACCGGCCGAAGGACCGCCGGTGGACGGTGCGGCGGTGGAGGGACCGCCGGTGGACGGTGCGGCGGTGGACGGGCCGGCGCCGGCGCTCGGGGAGGCCGCGGCCGTCGGGGCCGGGCCGCCGGCCGCGGTGAGGACGGCGGTGCCGCCCGCCGGGTCGTACGCGGTCAGCTGCAGGGCCTTGGTCGCCGCCGTGACGGCGGCGCCGTCCTTGCCGGGGCTGCCGATCGCGGCCTGCTTGTCCCCGGCGGGCGCGGCGGTGACGGGCGCCGTGCCCGGGGTCGGACGGCCCGCGGCGGCCGTGGCGGCCTTGGCGTGCGGGGTGCCGCCGGCGGGCGCGGCGGCGGCCGGGCTGCTCCCGGCGACGGTCGGGCTCGGGTCGGCGACGGTGGCGGCCGCCGGGGCGGCGCCGGTCTGGGTGGTGCCGGGGCTGGTCGGCCCGCACGCGGCGGCCCCGGCAAGGATGAGGGTGAGGACGGCGGGGCCCGCGGCCCTGCCTATCGAACTCTTGAACACGCCGCGTCATGTTACTGACGAGGAATAAGTTTGTCGAAGACAGGCCAAACAGTCACCCAACGCGGGTTTAACGCCAGGTCACCCGAGACGGCCCGCCGGCAGGGCCGCGCCGTCCAGCGGAACGCCCCCGCCGTCCCCGGACAGCTCCGCGAGGTACCGCGAACGCGCCATCGGTTTCGCGCCCAGGCTGCGCACGTGCGGCCCGTCCCACTGCGCGTCGAGCAGCCGCCCGCCCGCCGCGCCGAACCGGGCGCCGAGGTCGGCGACGGCCACCCGGGCGGCGTCCGGCCGGCGCCGGAACATCGAGTCCAGGCTCAGCACCGGCCCGACGGCGACCCCGAACACCCCACCGATCAGCTCCTCCCCGTCCCACACCTCCCCGCTGTGCGCCGCCCCCAGCGCGTGCAGCCGATCCAGCGCCGACGCCAGCTCCTCGGTGATCCAGGCCGGTTCGCGCCCTTCGCCGCACGCCTCCAGCACCCGCCCGAAGGCCCGGTCCGCGCTCGTCCACCACCCCGACCGGTTCCGCAGCCGCCTCGCCAGCCGGGTGCCGAGCCGCACCCCGTCGGCCGCGATCACCGGCCGGGGGTCGGGCGACCACCAGGCCACCTCGTACGGGTCCTCCCGGCCGGGCAGCAGCACCGCCCCGCCCGCCCCGACGGCGTCCCCGTACACCGCCTCGTTGTACGCGCTCGCGTACACGTCCGCCGCCGGCAGCGGGAACAGTCCGCGCCGGTACGCCGCCAGCAGTTCCTGCGGCCCGAGCGTGCCGCCGAACGCCACCGGGCCGTCGCCGGGGCCGAGCCGGACGTCGAGCGCGTCGAAGACGGCGGCGTCGTGGCGCACGCCGCTCACCGCGCCGCCCCCAGGAACCCGTCCCGCTCCAGCTCCGCCAGGTAGTGGTCGATCAACCCCGCGTCCACCGCGGGCAGTTCGATCCCGCTCCCGGTGAGGGCCGCATCCGTGTTCGCCCGGTCGAACAGCGGGAAGGTCGGCCGGAAGTACATCTCGCTGATCGACAGCTCCGACCCCGGGGCGCGGTCGACGAACAGCGGGACGAACGGCGCGATCGGGTGCGTCGGCCGCCCGGCCGCGAACCGGACCAGGCCCTGCACCCACTCCCCGTACGACAGCCGGTCGATCCGGTGGCCGCGCGCCCGCAACCGGTCCGCCAGGTCGGCGAGGACGCCCGGCTGCGGCGAGGTCAGGTGGTAGACCTCGCCGTCGGCGGGCGCGTGGGCGGCGATGTGGGCGATGGCGTGGGTGAAGCGGTCGGCCGGGACGAAGTCGAGGAGCAACCGCACGTCCGGGCAGGTGCCGCTGTCCGCCAGGTACTTGATCAGCGCGCACAGCTCGGTGCCGGTGTTCATCACGCCGCTCGCCAGGTCCCCGGTGACGTCGTTGGTGCGCAGCACCGTGACCGGCAGCCCCGCCTCGGCGGCGTTGTGCAGCAGCTGCTCGGCCACCCACTTGCTCTCGACGTAGCCGACGCCGATCCGCTCCGGGTACGCGAGCGGGGTCCGTTCGGTGACCTTGTCGACGCCTGCCGCCCCGAAGCCGGCCAGCACGGCGAGGGTGGAGAGGTAGTGCACGGGCACGCCCCGGCTGTGCCCGGCGAGCCGGACGATCTCCCGGGTGCCGCCGACGTTGGCCTCGCGCAGCTGGTGGTACGGGTAGAGGAAGTTGACCTGCCCGCCGAGGTGGTGGATGGCGTCCAGGTTGCCCGCCATCCAGTCGAACTGACGGCCCGTCAGGCCGACCCTGGGCTGGGTGAGGTCGCCGACCAGCGGCACCACCCGGGGGTCGGCGAGGTCGTGGCGGAGGAAGCGCTGCTGGGTGGCTCGTAGCCGCTCCATCGCGTGCTCCTGGTCGGGCGCCCGGACCAGGCAGTGGATCCGGGCCCGGGTGGTGGCGAGCAGGGCGTGCAGCAGGTGCGCGCCGCAGAAGCCGGTGGCTCCCGTGAGCAGGATCTCGGTGGGTTCGGCCCGGGAGGGCGCGGGGCTCCACGACTGGCCGACGGGACCGGTCAGCCGGGCCTCCGCGAACCAGTCGACCGGCGTCTCCCCGGCGGCCGGGCCGGTGACCGACCCGAGCTCCGGGTCGAGGTCCGGGTCGAGGTCCGGATCGAGGTCCCGGTCGAGGCCCGCGCCGACCGCCTCCGCGCCGACCGGGACGCCCGCCCCGGCGCCGGGGCCGCCGCCCGCCCTGGCCTCCTGCAGCGCCCGCGCGAAGTCCCGCAGCAGGGGTTCGTGCAGCAGCGCACGGGTGAGCGCCCGCACCCGGCCGACGTCGATGCCGAACATGATCCGGGCGCGCGCCAGCATCTCCATGGCCAGCAGCGAGGTGCCGCCGAGCGCGAAGAAGTCGTCCTCCGGGCCCACGGTCTCCACGCCGAGCAGCTCCGCCCACAGCTGCCCGACCGCCTCCTCGACCGGGCTCGCCGCCGCGGCCGTCCCCCGGGGCCCCTCCCCGGCCCCGGCTGCGGCCCCGGTCCCAGCTGCGGCCCCACCCCCGGCCGCGGCACCGATCCCGGCCCCGGTCCCGGAGCGCGCCCTGGACCCCGCCCGCAGCGGGGCCTGCGGCAGCCGGCGCCGGTCGATCTTGCCGGCCGCCGTCAGCGGCATCGCCTCCAGCGGCACGAACTCGGCCGGGAGCAGGTACTCCGGCAGCCGGTCGGCCAGGAACGCCCGGATCCCCTCGGCGCCGTCGGCCGCCCCGGCCGCGAGCGTGTAGTACGCGGTCAGCGCCCGGCTGCCGTCCGCCGCCGTCGCGTCCGCCGCGACCCGCGCCTGCCGGACGTCCGGGTGCGCGGCCAGCACCGCCTCGATCTCCGCCGGGTCCACCCGGTGGCCGCGCACCTTCACCTGGTCGTCGAAGCGGCCGAGGATCTCCAGCTGCCCGTCGGCCCGCCAGCGTCCGGCGTCGCCGGTGCGGTACATCCGCTCGCCCGGCAGCGGCGCGTACGGGTCGGGCAGGAAGGCCTCGGCGGTGAGCCCGGCCTGCCGCCAGTAGCCCCGGGCGAGGCCGGGCCCGCCGAGGTGGATCTGGCCCTTCTCGCCGGGCCGGACCGGCCGCAGCAGCGCGTCCAGCACGTGCACCCGCACGCCCGGCAGCGGCCTCCCGATCGGCACCGGGGCGGCCGGTCCCCCCACCCCGTCCCCGCCGTTCAGCAGCTCCGCCGTGACCTCGCACAGCGTGGAGGTGACGGCCGCCTCGGTGACCCCGTACGCGTTGAGCAGCCGCGCCCCGGGCAGCCGGTCCAGGCAGCTGCGGCAGTCGTCGGCGTGCACGACGTCCCCGCCGACCACCACCAGGCGCAGCCCGTCCGGGCCGGGCCCGTCGGGCGGGAGCAGGTCCAGCACGTGGTGCCAGTAGGCGGGCGTGAAGTCGGCCGCGGCCAGGCCGAGCCCGGGCAACCGTCCGACCAGCTCGGTGGGCGCCCAGGTGCCGCCGGCGCCCGCCTTCCCGCCGCCCATGACGACCGTCGCGCCGGCGAGCAGCGCGCCGAGCACCTGCTCCAGGGCGGTGTCGGAGCCCAGGGCGGCCAGTTGCAGGACGCGCTCACCCGGTGCCAACCGGTAGGCGTGGACGATCCGGTCGAGCGTGAACACCAGCGCACGGTGGGTGACCGGGACGCCCTTGGCGCGGCCGGTCGTGCCCGAGGTGTAGATCAGGTAGGCGAGGTCGTCCGGGACGGCACCGTCGTCCGGCGGGGGCTCCCCCGCGTCGCCGTCCTCCGCCCGCACCGCCACCACGCCCGGGAACCCGTGACCTTCGGTGACCACCGCTCGGGCCCCGCAGTCCTCCACCAGCCGCGCCAGCCGCCGCTCCGGGTGCGCCGGATCCAGCGGCAGGAACGCGCCACCCGCCTTGAGCACGCCCAGCCAGGCCGCCACCAGGTCGGTCCCGCGCTCCAGGCAGACCGGCACCACCTGCTCCGGTCCGGTCCCGTGCGCCCGCAGCGCGGCGGCCAAGCGGTCGCTGCGCAGGTCGAGTTCGCGGTAACTCAGGGTCGCGTCCTCGGCGACCACGGCGAGCGCCTCCGGGTCGTGCGCCGCCCGCGTGCGGAACAGCCCGTGCACCGTGTCGGCGAACCCGGCCGCCACCCGTCGCGGGCCGTCGGCACCGGCGAGGCCCAACCCCGCCGGCTGCCACTCCCGCTCCACCCAGGCCCGGCACTCGGACCGTTCGGCCGGCCCGTACACCCGGTGCCAGCCACCGGGAACGGTCAAGTCCCCCGGCCAGAGCGCGTACTGACCGTCGTCGTTGCGGACCACGGCGTGACGCCCGGAACTCGCATCCGTACGTACGCCCCGTGCGCTGTCTGCTGCGTCGTCCACCGGCTTGACCTCGCGCTGTCACGGCAGAATGCTTGGGAGTGCGACATTTCCGACTATACGCACTCATGACACATTGAGAACGTCCGGTCGCCCACCGACCGGACGCCTCGCACGTGCGCGAAGAAGGCACCCGTCCCGAGCGCGAACACACGCCTCACCGCAGGCGCGAGGAAGCGCCCGATCCCACCACCCGGGGCCGCGACACGGCACCCGGACCCCTCGTCCTCGCCCGAACTCCCCCGTCCGACCGACGGGGTGATGTCGCGGAGGAGGTAGCCTCGTTGACACGCCGGCGACAACGCCTGATGGCCTGTTACCTGCTCTGGATGGTGCTGTTCATCAGCATCTACTACGCCAACCCGAGCCAGCGGATCATCTGGTGGACGGGTATCGGCCTCGGCGGCGTCGCCGCCATCGTGCTCGGCGTCCACCTCAACCGCCCCGCACACGCACGCTTCTGGTACCTGCTGGCACTCGCCAACCTCAGCTTCACCGCGGGCGAGGTGGTCCAGGCCGTCCAGCTGGACATCCTGCACCTGCCCAACCCGTTCCCCTCCGTCGCCGACGGCTTCTACCTCGCCGAGTACGTGCTGTACGCGGCGGGCGTGCTCGGCTTCATCCGATGGCGCACGGCCCGTCAGGACCGCGCCGTACTGCTCGACGCGCTGATCCCCACCATCGGCCTGGCCCTGCTCGCCTGGATCTACCTGATCCTCCCGTACACCCGCAGCCCCGACCTCACCTGGTTCCAGAAGGTCGTCTCGATCGGCTACCCGCTCGGCGACCTGGTCGTCCTCGCCCTGCTGCTGCGCCTGCTGAGCCCACGCGGCGGCAACTCCCGCTCGCTGCAACTGCTCGCCGTCGGCACCGTCGGCCTGCTCATCTCCGACGTGCTCTACGCCCTGATCCAGCTGCACGGCACCTGGCGCATCGGCACGCCCGTCGAACTCGGCTGGGCCGCCTTCTACACCGCCTGGGGCGCGGCCGCGCTGCACCCGTCGATGGTCGAGCTGACCAAACCCGTCCCCACCCAGGAACCGGACCTCAGCACCGCCCGGCTCGTCCTGCTCACCCTCGCCTCACTGATCGCCCCGGCGATCCTGATCATCGAGTCGGTGGCCGGGAACACCCACAACGCGGGCGTGATCGGCGCCTTCTCCGCGCTCCTCTACCTGCTCGTACTCGCCCGCCTGGCCGTCGTCGTCTCCGCCCGCAGACAGGCCGTCGCCCGCGAACGGGCACTGCGCGAGGCCGGTGCCCGGCTGACCGCGGCCGTCACCGTGGAGGAGGTCTCGGACGCCGTCCAGTCCACCGCCTCCACCCTGATGCCCGCCGAGCCCGGACACGTCGCCCTGCTCGCCGTCACCGAGGGCGGCGTGCTGCACGTCCGGCACGCCGAGCACGGCGCGGCCCAGCACCGACTGGGCAACGCCTCCGACTCCGACCAGGTCCTCGCCCTCGCCTCCTACCGCGAGAGCCGACTGCTGCCCGTCTCGTCCGTCGACCTGCCGTCCCGCGAACTGACCGGACACCTCGACGGCATGCCGTACGCCCTGATCTGCCCGCTCACCCTCGCCGAGCGACCCTCCGGCGACCCGCTGATCGGCGCCCTGATCGTCACCGGCACCGAACAGGAACTGGCCAGCCTCTGGAGCTCCCTGGAGATCCTCGCCGGGCAGGCCGCCCTCGCCGTCGAACGGCTCGTGCTGAGCCGGGAGGTCACCCGCCGCAACAGCGAGCTGTACTTCCGCACGCTCGTCCAGAACACCAGCGACGTCATCCTCATCCTCGACGCCGACGACCGCGTCCGCTACGCCTCCCCCTCCGCGGAGTCCGTGCTCGGCCACTCCGCACTGGAAGGCGCCCTGCTCACCGACCTCGTCCCGCCCGAGGACAGCCGGGAGGTCGGCAAGGCGCTGGCCCGGATGCGCGGCGCGGCGGCCCCCACCCGCGGCGACCGGTCCCGCGACCGGTCCCGCGCCCAATCCGGGGACGGGTTCGGGGACGGGTTCGGGGACACGGCCGGCGACGGAGCCGGGTCCGGGTCCGGGTCCGGGTCCGGGGACAGGTTCGGGTCCGGGGACAGGTTCGGCAAGAGGTCCGGGGACCGGGCCGGCGAACGATCCGGGGACGAGGCCCGGGCGCAGCCCCGGGAGCAGCTGCGCGATCAACTCCGCGAACACTGGCGGCTGCTGCGCCAGGACCGCACGCCGATCGAGGCCGAGGTCCGCTTCAACGACCTGCGCGCGGACCCGACCGTCGGTGCCCTGGTGCTCACCCTGCGCGACGTCACCGAGCAGCGGCAGATGGAGCGCGAGCTGACCCACCGGGCCTTCCACGACTCCCTCACCGGCCTCGCCAACCGGGTGCTGTTCCAGGACCGGGTCGGGCACGCACTGTCGCGCGGCGAGCGCAGCGGGTCCGTCACCGGGGTGCTCTTCATCGACCTGGACGACTTCAAGGTGGTCAACGACACCCAGGGCCACGCGGTCGGCGACGAACTGCTGGTCGCGGTCTCGCTGCGGATCTCCACCGCGCTGCGCTCCTCCGACACCGCCGCCCGACTCGGCGGCGACGAGTTCGCGGTGCTCGTCGAGGACGCGCTGCACCCGTCCGACGTGGACACCATCGCGGCGAGCGTGCTGGAGGTCTTCACCGAACCCTTCAAGCTCAAGGCGGGCGCGGTCCGGGTCAGCGCCAGCATCGGCGTGGCGACCACCGAGGACAGCGTGGACGCCGCCGAACTGCTCACCCACGCCGACCTCGCGCTCTACTCCGCCAAGGCGGCCGGCCGCCGCCAGTGGTGCCACTACCGGTCGGCCCTGCAGGCCGGGCTGGTGGAACGGCACGAGCTGAACGAGCACCTGGACTCGGCAATCGCGGAATCGGCGTTCCAGCTGTACTACCAGCCGATCGTCGACCTGCGCACCGGCGACCTGGTCGCCTTCGAGGCCCTGGTCCGCTGGCCGCACGACCGACGCGGCATGGTCCTGCCCGACGAGTTCATCGCCCTCGCCGAGGAAAGCGGCCAGATCGTCCCGCTCGGCGCCTGGGTCCTGGAACGCGCCACCCAGGAGGTCGCCGCCTGGCACGCGGCCAGCTCCGCCGCCCGCACCGCCGCCGGCCGCCCCCCGCTACGGGTCAACGTCAACGTCTCCGCCCGCCAGTTCCGCGACGCCGGCTTCGTCGACGTCGTCCGCCAGGCCATCGCCACCTCCGGCATCGACCCCCGCACCCTCGTCCTGGAACTCACCGAGTCCGTCCTGATGCGCCGCGACGACCGCATCCACGACGACATGGCCACCCTGTCCGGCCTCGGCGTCGGCATCGCCATCGACGACTTCGGCACCGGCTACTCCTCCCTGTCCTACCTCCGCGAGTTCCCGATCTCCCTCCTCAAGATCGACAAGTCCTTCATCGACGGCCTCGGCCACTCCACCCAGCAGTACGCCCTGGTCGAGGGCATCGCCCGGATCGCCGACACCCTCGGCGTCCAGGTCATCGCCGAAGGCATCGAACACCCCGAACAGCGCGACCTCCTCGCCGCCATGGGCTGCCCCCTCGGCCAGGGGTACCTCTTCGCCCACCCCATGGACTCCCCCCACGCCCGCACCCTCGTCCGCAGCACCACCACGTACGAACCGGCGTGAGGGCGAGGGCGGGGCGCGAGAGTCGGGGGACGGGGACGGGGCGACGGGGCGGCGGGGCGACGGGGTCCGTGCGGGCGCGCGGGGTGCAGGCGTGCAGGCGTGCGGGCGCGCGGGCCTGCAGGGTTCGGCTAGCGGTCCGTGCTCAGTGCGCGCGACAGCACCGTCAGCAGCGCGAGCGTCGGCATCGCGTGGCCCGCCTCGATGGTGCGGAGGTGGGTCTCCGGAAGACCTGATCGGGTGGAGAGGTCGGCGAGCGTGAGGCCGAGCGCGGTGCGACGGTCGCGGACAGCACGGGCCAGGGAGTCGGCGGGGTCGCCGTCGGGATGGGCGGGGAAGTCCTCGATCAGGGGGCGCACGTGGTCCACCGGAGTCTCCTCATCGTCCTGTGAGGGCGCACAGTTTGACACACAGTCACCACGACGGAGGGCCAAGGGGCGGTCAAGATTCCTTGACCGCCCCTTGGTGTCGGCGGGCGCCCCCGGAGGCCCCTCCGAGCGCCCCGGCCTGGCGCCGGGCTGCCCGGGGGCTCGGGGGTTCACGCGGGTCAGGGGTTCGACCGGATCAGGTCGAGCAGCCCCGGGAAGCGCTCGTCGAGCTCCTCCCGACGGAGGGTGGCCGCACGGCTGTTGCCCCGGTCGACCTGACGCACCAGTCCGGCCTCGCGCAGCACGCGGAAGTGGTGGGTGATCGTGGACTTGGAGACCGGGAGCTCGAAGGAAGCGCAGGTGCGCGCCACCCCCTCGGCTTCCCGCAGCAGGGCGGAGATCACGCCGTAACGCAGTGGATCGGCCAGCGCGTTCAGGACCGTCCGCAGGTCCATCTCCTCGGCCGAGGGGTGACCTTCCGGGTCGGGCATCGGTTCCTCCATCCTCCGACGTCCTCAGGTATGGGTTGCATCGTACCTTGCCACGCGACACCGTAAGGTTCGGAAAATTCCTTACCTGGCCGGTCCGCGGTCGACCCGAGCCCGGAGCTGCGACCCACGAGCACCCGGACCACAACTCCCACCCCGCCACCGTTCATGACGGACCGACAGCACCCCGGCCACACAACGACCCTGGCTGCCTCCCTCCCCGCCACGTTCGTCGTCCTGATGTCCGTCTCCGGGACGGCCGTCGCCCTCCCCGACATCGGTACCGGCACCGGCACCGGCGCCGGCACCCACGCCGGCCTGGTCCCGCTCCAGTGGGTCGTGAACGCCTTCGACGTCGCGTTCGCCTGCTGCGCCCTCGTCTGGGACTCGACCGCCGACGTCATCGGCCGGACCAAGCCTCCGCCACCGGCGGCGCCGTGCACGCCGACGCGGCCGTGTACACCGTCGGCTCGCTCCCCGGCTCCGTCACCAATTCCGTCACCGACTCCGTCACCACCGACGTCATCGCACCGGACGCCGCCCGCACCCTCACCGGCATCGGCGGCGGCGCCGTCTTCGCCTGCGGCGCCGCGATCCTCTCCACCGCTTCGACGGCCCGGCCCACGCCAGGGCCTTCGCACCGTTCGGCACCATCACCCGCACCGGCGTCGCCATCGGCCCCTCCCTCACCGGATGGCTGGTCCAAGACCTCAGCCGGCACCGGGTGTTCGCCGTGCACGCCGTCGCCCTCACGGTCGCGCTGCTCGCGGTGCCCGCGGTCTCCCGTACGACGCCCTCCGCCCCCGCAGTGGCTCCGGCGGCGACTCATACTCCGGGTCCGACGGCGACTCAGGCTCCGGCGTCGGGCGGATCGACGTCCCCGGCAGCGCGCTGTTCGTGGTCGCCACGGTGCTGCTCACCACCGCCATCGCGCAGGGCTCCCAGTGGGGTTGGGGCAGCCTCGGCGTGATCGGCCCGTTCGTCGGCGCGCGGTCGTCGTGCCGCCCGTCTTCGCCGCCATCGAGAACCGCACCGCGCACCCCGTGCTCGACCTGAGCGTGCTGCACAGCCGCCGCTTCGTCGGCCTGCGCCCGGCGCCGGTCGCCGCCTCGGCTTCGTCACCATGCCGACCCGCCTGCCGAGTCACCCGACCGCCGGCACCGGCCGCGGCCGCGGCGCGCTGGCGGCCTGCTGATGCTGCTGCCCACCGCCCCGGCGCTGGTCCTGCCGATCTCGCCGCCAAGCTCGTCACCCGGGACGTGCCCCGCGCTCACCCCGACCCGCGCCGGCCTGGCCTGCCTGGCCTGCCTGGCCTGCCTGGCCTGCCTGGCCTGCCCCTGGCCTACCTGGTCGCCGACGACTCCGCCCTCGCCCTGCTCTCGCCCTCCGCCACCGTCCTCGTGCTCGCCACCCCGATGCCGATCACCGGCTCCGGCATGGGCCCGTCGGCCGGCCTCGTCGACGGCCCGGGTCCTGGAACCGGTCGACCCGGCCAAGGCGGGCATGGCAGCCGGCTTCCTCAACGCCCTGCAGCCGGGCAGCGAGGCCGTCGCCGTCGCGGTGTACGGCTCCGCGCTCGCCACCGTGCCCGACACCCGGATCACCGACGGCATCGGCGCCCACGAGGGCGCCTCGCGGGCCGGCGAGGTGACCGACCAGGCCGCCGGCGGCGACCAGGCGGGTGCCGGCCGGCCTCTCCGGCGCGACCGACCACCAAGGCTTCGTGGACTTCCTCGCCAACGCCTACGACTCCGCCTGCCACTCCGTCCTGCGGGGCCTCTCGGCCGTCGGCGTGGTGCTGTCCGTCGTGATCACGGCGCTGCTGCGTGACCGCCGACAGTAGGCCCGAGCCTGAGTGACCACCCCGAGAGCGGGCCGGCGCCGACACCCGAACCGCTCCGGTCCCACGCTCATGACCCCAACGACCGCCATGCGCGCCACCCACGGACGGCGGCTCATGAGCGCGACTCATGGGTGCGTGGCCATGAACTTCGCGCATGAGCTGGGCCATGAGGTTCGCGCATGTGACCTGACATGAGACCGACGCATGGGCCTCGCTCATGAGCTTCGCTCGCGGGACCGGCCCATGAGCGAAGCTCACGGTATGCCCCGTCCATGAGCGCGGCTCATGCCCCGCCGACACCCGCCGTGTCGCGGCTGCGCCACTCGGGCCGCCCGGGCAGCACAGGCACTACAGGCACCTCAGGCACCGACCCCGGCATAGGAGAGCGGGTGCTCCAGAGCTCCCGCCATCCGCCCGGTGCGGGTCAGGTGCACCCGGGCACGGGCGATCAGCTCGTCCTCCTGCACCATGGAGATCTCGAACGCGACGGTGTCCGCCGCCGGCGCCTCCACGATGTGCACGACGCAGTCGGTCGGTAGCTCGAACTCGCCGAAGCGGGTGAAGTCGGTCTCGACCCGGGAGAGGAGCAGGCTGCGCGGCGAGAGCCCGAACAGTTCCTGCGCCGCGCACATCGCGGACTGCCGGAAGCCCTCGAAGATCAGCACACCGGGGATGTGGTCCAGCGGGTGGTCGAACAGCGCCGGGTTGCCCTGGTCGACGACGACCTGGGCACGGAGCTCGCGGTCCCCCGTCTGCACCCCGGCCAGCACCACGTTCTGGCCCGAGGCCCGGCCGACGGAGATCGACGGCACCCGGCGGCCGGTGTGGTGCGGCCGGGCCGGGGCCAGGCTGAGCGCGGCGCGACCCTTGGCACGCATCCGGTCCCAGGCGGCGCCCGGCATCCACTGGCAGACGGTGCGCATGGTGGCGGCCTCCCGGCCGTCCACCGAGAGGACCAGGTCCAGGGCGCTGCCCGTGACGACGCCGTCCCGGTGCTTGAGGCCGGCCTGGTGGGCCCGGATCTCGGCCCGGCCGGGGCGGGCCCCGATCCGCAGCGCCTCGGGGTCGGTGACGGCCAGCTCCCCGCTGACGAAGATGAACTTGTCGTCCAGCGGTGCGTCCAGGAAGGTGTGCGCGGCGTAGATGGAGGACTGGCGGAAGACCTCGACCAGCAGCAGCGGGTCGTACACGGCGGGCGCGGTGACGTGGTCGCTGTAGTAGCTGTGCACCCGCGGCAGCTGCGCGGCGATGAGGTACTCGTCCTCGGCGACCCGGGCTGCGTCGGTGAGGAAGACCTCGCAGACGGCGGCCCGGTGGACGGTGGCGCGCGGGACGGTGTTCGAATACGTGAGAGCACCGTCGAGGATTGCGGACATTGCTGGGCTGGCCCCTCTGTACCCCTGCATGCAGGTACCCCTCCGGCCGGAGGTGCGGGCGCGATCGTACCTCCGATCGGAGCGGGGCCACTGTGGCGCAGACCACCCGGAAGCGGACCCGCGCGCTGCGGCCCGTGCAGCCCGCAGCGCGGGAACCACCCAGGTCAGCAGCCGGACCGCGCCCTCGCCGCCCGGCACGCGAATGGCCCGTCGCAGCAGCGCGACGGGCCATTCGTGTACGGCTGCGGGTCCGGAGCAGGGGCCCGGAAGCCGGGAAACCGCGCGCCGGGCACCGGGACCCGTACATCGGGACCCGTACATCGGGCACCGAGAACCGGGACCCGTACATCGGGAATCGAATCCCCTGGCCCCCAGGCCGGCCGCACCCCGGACCGGCCGAGTTCCGGGATGGTCGAGCAGTTGCGGTGCTGCCTGTCGCACCAGTGGGCCCGTCTCGGCATCAAGCTCGGTGATCTCCTCGTCGAGCGCCTGGCGGCGGCGGCACAGGCGTCGATCGGGTCGGACTCGAGTGGCGGCGGAACGACCTCGCCCACCGGCCACCGGTCCGTGGTCAGTACTGCCCGGAATTCAGACATTCGTGCGCGGAACCGGACAGTCAGATGACTGATGCCGCCGACGTGACGGCCACGGGACAGTTGAGCCGCTCCGCGAGGAGACATGTCGCAAGAGGAATCTGGAGTCGTTCATGAAGTACCTGTCGGGCAAGCTGCCGAAGACGGCCGGCGCGCTGGGCCTCGCCGTAGCCGCGCTGACCGCCGTGTCGGCCACTCCGGCCACGGCGAGCGCCGCCGCGACGGCCGGCTGCACCAAGTACTACAACGTCTCGGGCGTCCAGGTGCAGGTGGACAACTGCTCGACCGGCTGGATCTGGGTGTACAACGGCAACGGCACCTACGACACGGCCACCGTCCACGCCACGTCCTACGGCGAGGGCAAGGAACTGTCGGCGGCCAAGTACAAGACCAATGCCACCAAGTACGGCAACGTCAACAGCTTCCACGTGTGCGGCACCAAGTACATCGGTTGGTTCCCCCCGATCCCGCGGACCGAGTGCGGCGTGGAGATCTACGTGTGACGACCACGGCCTGATCGCGCGGGCGGTCCCCGACCGCACACGGGCGGTCCGCCGACGGCGTCGGCGGACCGCCCCCTGCGCGCCGGTCGTCTCTCGTCACACGTCCGGGTGAGATGCCGTGCTGTCGCCCCGGGTTGGTCCGGCCCGGTCGGAAGACTGACCGCGCCAGTAGGACCGACCGAAGGATGTGTGCCATGGCGGAAGAGCTGTACGCGACGCTGAAGACCAACCAGGGCGACATCGTGATCCGGCTGCTGCCGAATCACGCCCCCAAGACCGTCCGCAACTTCGTGGAACTCGCCACGGGCGAACGGCAGTGGGTCGACCCGAACACCGGCCGGCCGAGCACGGCCAGGTTGTACGACGGCACCGTCTTCCACCGGATCATCCAGGGCTTCATGATCCAGGGCGGTGACCCGCTGGGCAACGGCACCGGCGGCCCGGGGTACGAGTTCGCCGACGAGTTCCACCCGGACCTGGCGTTCACCGAGCCGTACCTGCTGGCCATGGCCAACTCCGGGCCGGGCACCAACGGGTCCCAGTTCTTCATCACCGTCTCCCCGACCACCTGGCTCACCGGCAAGCACACCATCTTCGGCGAGGTCGCCGACGACGCCGGCAAGAAGGTCGTCGACGCCATCGCCGACGCCGAGACCACCCACAACGACCGTCCGGTGAAGGACGTGGTCATCGAGTCGGTCGCCATCGAGACCCGCTGACGGAGAAGGCCCGGGTGGGAAGCCGACCCTGCGGCGTTGCCCCCCCCCCCCCCCCCCCCCCCCCCCACCCCCCCCCCCCCACCCCGGGTTGGGGGGCCGCCCCGCGCGGGGGCCGCC
>NZ_JBHWCL010000095.1:19952-36576 GCF_042735125.1 Kitasatospora sp. NPDC059599
CCCGGCCGGTTTCTGTTGGTGCTATGCGGGCGGCCCCCAACCCACCCCGCCGTCGCTTGCGGGCGGGGGTGCCCCCCCCCCCCGGCGCCCCCCCACCCCCGCCCACGCCCCCCACGCCATGCCCCGCTCCGCCTACCGGTTGTCGGAAGCCGGCCGCGCGAGGGCCAGCCCGGCCCACCGCTCCCGCTCCTGCTCGTGACTGCCGACCGCCGTCGCCCGGGCCACCGCCACGGCCCCCTCCGACAGCCCTTCCGACAGCGCCTCCGGCAGTCCTGCCGACGTCCCCGCCGGTGCACCACCGCGGGCCAGCAGCGTCAGCGGCCACACCGGAGCACCCGACTGCCCACCGTCGAAGGCGTGCCACTCCCAGGCCGCGTCGAACCGCCAGGCCCGCCCGTCCCGGTCCGCGAGTTCATCGCCCGGTTCGAGGAACGCGTACGGGCGGAACAGCAGGTCGATCCTGACCGGCTCACCACCCGCGGGGTCCAGCGCGTAGCACTGGTCCTCCGGTTCGGGGTCGTACTCCTCCCCCTGCGGCAGGACGTCGAGGTAGCACGCGGGCCGCGGCAGCAGACCGGTGACCAGGGGAGGATCGTAGTGCGCGACCGACCCGACGTGCACCACGGTCGCGGGGATCCCCATCAGGCAGGCATCGCCCACTGCCAACCCGGACTCCGGCGGCTCCGTCCGGAAGACCTCCCACTCGTGGGCCTCCGGCAGCGGCAGCGCCCGCTCACCGTTCCACCGGTACCCCTCCGCCTGCGGATCCACCGCCAACCACGGGCACCGCACGACGACGTGGCAGCGGGAGACCCCGGTGACCGTGGTCTCGGTGAACGGGCACTCCAGCCGCAGGACGTCGCCGGGGCGGTAGTCGTGACTCATGGCCCGCATTCTGCCCGCCTCCACCGACACGTCACGGCTGGGGCACCCAGGCCGGACAGCGCCTAGTGCTGCTCCGCGGAAGTTCGTTGAGGGGTGTTGATCAGGCGGCCAGTCCAGTGAGGTAGAGGTCGCCCGCGCAGTCGAGGGCTTCCTCCGGGGAGCCGGCGGGCAGTCCGCTGGGCAGGATGTTGTCCTTGTAGCTGTCGCTGCTGGCGAGGTAGAGCGCGAAGCCCCAGGTGTGCAGCACGCCGGTGAAGCGAAGGCGGCACAGAGGGAGGCTGTGCCCACTGGGCAATTCGGCTGCTACGTAGGCGAATCCGGCGCGGAAGCGGACCGTGACGGCGTCCACGTGTGACCACCGCTCGCGGGCGTGACGGTTCAGACGCTGGCGCAGGTGGTGCTGCACCGATTCCGGGGGGTTCTTCGGCACGGCCCCAACCTGCCGGGTGCGGCACGGGCTCGCCATGATCTTGGTCGTGAAGGGTGGGCAGCGGACGGGGACGGCGGTCACGGTGGCGCTGGAGACAGAGGTCTGCGAGCGGTTGATGAGGACGGCGGCTTCGGCGAAGTCCGAGGCGCGGGCGGTTCTGCGGGCCAAGATCGTGCTCGCGGCGGCGGACGGCATCGCCAACGGCGCAATCGCCCGGGAGCCGGACGTCAGCGTGAACACGGTGCGCAAGTGGCGTGGGCGGTTCGCGGCCCAGGGCATGGACGGCCTGCGCGATGCCCAGCGGTCGGGACGGCCGAGATCGTACGGACCCGAGGTGCGGGTGGCGATCGTGGCCACCGCGACCAGCGTGCCGCCGCATCCGGAGGTGACCTGGTCCCATCGAGCCATCGCCCAACGGGTGGCCGGCACGTGCTTCGCGCCGGTCTCCGCCTCCCAGGTCGGGCGGATCCTGGCGGATCTGGACCTGAAGCCGCACAAGGTCCGCGGCTGGCTCACCCGCCGGGACACCCACGACTTCTGGCAGCGCGCCGCCGCCGTGTGCGCCCTCTACCTGGACCGCCCGAGGGCGCGGTGATCCTCTCCCTGGTGGCCGCCCTGGACGTCCGCACCGGCGAGGTGCTCACCGAGGTGATCCGCCGCAACGACGCGGCGACCTTCACCGCCTTCCTGGACCAGCTCGACCTGGCGATCCCACCCGGCAAGGAGATCCACGTCGTGCTCGACAACGGCTCCTCACACACGGCCAGGCACACCGAGACCTGGCCGGCCGCGCACCCGCGCTGGCACGTCCGCTGGCCCCGCCGCACGCATCCTGGCTCAACCAGGTCGAGCTCTTCTTCTCCGCCCTCACCCGCCGAGTCCTGCGGCACGGCGATTCGCCAGCCGCGACGACCTGATCGACAAGCTGGAGACCTACGCGATCGCGCACAACGAGACCGCCAAGCCCTACCGGTGGACCTACGAAGGCAGCCCGCTCAAAGCCGCATGAGCCCCGCGGCGGTCGGCCGAAATCCGCACTGACCGTAGAAGGACTCCAGGTGCGGCTCGTAGTCGACGTGCAGCCACTCGGCACCGCGTGCCCTCGCCTCCTCGGCAGCCGCCCTCACCAGCCGCATCCCGAGCCCCTGCCGGCGCTCATCCGGGTGCACGGTCGTATCCAGGACAAAGGCATGCGCACCGCCGTCGCCGACGACGTTGACGAATCCGACCAGCCGGTTCCCTCGACGCGCTGCGATCCAGGTCAGACTGCGGGCCAGCATCGGCGCGAAGGAGGTCGACCTGTGAGCCGGCCACGACGCGCTGAACAGCTCGTTGAGCTCGGCATCCGTCAGCTCAGGACACACCACCAACACCTCATCGCCGGCCTGCGACGAATCACTGATCATCATGTAGAGCAGCCTGTCATGCATCCACGGCTGTGATCACCCCTCAACGGACTTCCGCGGAGCAGCACTAGCGTTCGGTGCCCTGGTGGATCCGCTCGATGACGGAGGCGAGGAGCTTCGGGTCCTTGCCGACCGCCCTGACGGTGATCACGTACGTGTCGTCGAACCAGACGCACGCCGTGTCGCTGTCGCCACTCACGTAGGCGGGGTCGGAGCAGTACATCGTTCCCGGCAGCGAGGTCGGGACCTGCTTGCCCGGGTGCTGCGTGTCCGACTTCGCCGCCTCGGCCTGCGACTCGGCGAACGTCCGCTGGAACGTCATCGTCGACTCGGCGAGGACGACGGTCCACCGCGCCGTGTGGTCGTCGCCCGCCAGCACCAGGTCCGTGAAGTCGTCGGGGATGCTGCCGTACGCCGCCACCGACGGGTTCTCCATCCCGTCCCGGGTGAGCGAGGCCCGGTACTTCACCCAGTCGCTCTCGTTGCTCGCCCTGCGCTGCTCGCCCTCCACGGAAGCCGGCAGGACGGGGGCCGAACCGACCGACGGGGACCCGCCGAGGAAGTGGATGCCGAGGGCGACCAGGCCCCCACCACGACCAGGACCGCGACGAGGAGGCCGGCGCCACCGCCCTTGTGCACGTTGTTCACTCGGTTGTCGTGGTGCACGTCCCCGCCGGCGACGATGTTCCCCACCCCCACCGCGGCCTGCCCCGGACCGCCGACGGAAAACCCGTCCCCGACGGTGACCGTCGTCGGTGCGGGCGGCAGCGGAGGTACCGGCGGCGCCGGTGGAGCCTCGACCGGTCCCAGGGCCTGCGCCCAGCGCTCCGCCAGCGACTCGGCCAGCCCGGGGTGCAGGCTGAGCAACTCGCCCACCGCCTCCGCCAGGTCCTGCCTCGCCGCGTCGTCCCGCGGCGCCGCCTCGGCCCGCTCGGCCGCCCGCGACCAACGCGGCAGCTGCCCGAGCCCCTCCCGCACCCAGCCGACGGCCTCGGCCCCCAACGCCGTCCCCGCCGCCCCCGCCGCGCTGCCGGCGGCCTGCACCAGTGCCGCCACCACCACCGCCACCAGGTCGGTACCGTCCCCCGTGCTCATCCTCAACCCCCAGTCACGACAAGCGATTCGCCGTCCCATGTGACAGCAGCCCGTCAGGACCGGACCGGCCGGTGCGAAAGGAGACTGAACCGCAACCGGACCGGTCGCACCCACCCCGACCGCGGCCCACGGTCGCGCGCTCGGTCGGAACCGACCGTCGAAGCGCTCCCTTCCGGCCTCCGGTCGTGTCCGCCCCCCGACTCCTTCGCCCGCCCCGCACTCGTTCCCGTGCCCGTGCCCGACCCACCGCGGCGGCATCCGATGTGCCGTCCGGCGTGACAGCTGTTCATCAAACGCGGGGCCGGGTAGGACCGGAGGGGAACCGGTCCGCAGCCCGCCCCGCACGGTGAACCCGCCGATGCCGAGGACGCGTTGGGGCCCGGGCAAGGCACGACCCGGCCGACCGGGACGACCGAAGGAGCCACACCATGGGCATCGCACGTCGTGATCTTCTCAAGTGGGGTGCGGGGTTCGGCGGCGCCGTCGCCCTGGGAGGCGGACTCGTCCTGCCGACCGCCGCCCGGGCCGCCGCGCGCACCACCCCGCGCGGGCTGCCGACCGACGGCTGGATGAGCCGCCTCGACGGGAACCTCTCCCTGCTCGACCTCACCATCCCCGGCACCCACGACTCGTGCTGCGAGAACCCCGCCTACGGCACCGAGTGGTCACACACCCAGAACTGGGGCATCCCACAGCAGTTGGAGGAGGGCGTCCGCTTCCTCGACATCCGCTGCAACGGCCTGCAGGGTGCCCCCGACGAACTCGGGATCTACCACTCCGACAACTACCAGCACCTCCGCCTGCAGGACGTGCTCGACCGGTGCCGGACCTTCCTGCAGGCACGCCCCGGCGAGACCGTCGTGATGCGCCTCAGGAACGAACGGTCGGGCGGACAGGCGCTCGGCGACGACGAGTTCATGCGCCGGATCGGCCACTACTTCGACGGGCTCGGCTACCGGGATCTGTTCCACCTCTACGGCTGGCCGACGCTCGGCGCCGCCCGCGGCAAGGTCGTCCTGGTCGCCGACTTCGCCAACCCGTGGGGTCTGATCGGCTGGTCCAGCGGCCAGAACGAGTACTTCGACACCCAGGACGCCTGGCAGATCGGCGGCATCGACCCGCTGGGCACGAAGGGGCAGTACATCGTCGCCCAGTTCGACAAGGCCCGCCTCAACCCGGGCCGTTCGACGATGTTCGTCAACTTCCTCAGCTACGCCGGTGGTTACTGGCCGAAGGACAGCTCGCAGCGGCTCATGGACCGCAGCATCTACCCGTACCTGAACGCCCGCACCCAGCAGAGCGGACGGTTCGGCATCGTGCCGATGGACTTCCCGGACTTCCACGTCAACGTGCTGCAGATGCTGATCGACCAGAACGTCGTCCCGCCGGGTGCCCACCGCGTGCCCGCGGCGGGGCCACGGTGATCCCGTCCGGCGCAGGCCCGGTGCGGCGGACCCACTGATCCGGCCCGCGCCCGACAGGCCGGTGCCGGACGAACGGGCCGAGACGGCCCGGGCGTTCCCGGAGGTCTCGTCGACGGCGGCCCTCCCCGGGCCCGCACCGCCCGCCGCTCAGACCTTCATGTCCTGGGTGGCGGCGACGGTGGGCGGGGTGGTGCTGCCGGCGGTGGTGCCGAGGGTGCGCTCGACCTTGGCCACCGCGGTGCGGTACTGCATCGAGGCGGTCTGCGCGGAGGCGCCCTCGCGCTGGAAGTAGCCGAAGGCCATGGCGACCGTGCCGAAACGCTCGATGCCGATGAAGGCGTTGAGCGGGACACCGTCCAGAGTGCCGTCGAGGCGGACGGCGGGGGCGTCCTGGCGGTCACCGAGCGTGACCGGCGTGACGGTGAAGGTCACCGTGTCCCCCATGCCGGCGTTGAACGTGATGGTGTGACAGCTCCGCAGGGCGTCGGCCACGGAGTTGAAGTCGGCGGCGAGCTGGTCGGGAGCCTCCGCGGCAAGGGCCTCGGTGACCATCGGATTGCCGTCCGGGCCGTCGAGTTCGGTCTCGGCACGCGGGTTCGCGAGGCCGGGATGGGTCGCGTGCATGTTGACCAGGGCGCTGAGCGCGTCGCAACCGCTGACCGGGCTCGGGCTGTCGTCCGGGCCGGGGCTCTGGGTCGGGCTCTGGGACGCCTCGGTGAAGTCGGGGCCGAGGTCGGCCGCGGTGAGCAGGGCCGATCTCAGCTGGTCGGCGGACGGGAGGTCCTGGGCGGGCGCGGCCGACGCCAGGTGGGCCGGGCCCAGGGCGACCGCCGCGACGACGGCCGCGGCGACGACGGCGTGGAGAGGCCTCGGAAGGGACATGCGGGCCCCCTGTCGAGAGTTCGGGCAGGGACAAGGCAACCAGTGTCCCACCGGGGGCCGGACGCGGCGCGCGGGACTCCCGTCCTTGCAGGTCAGAGCGCTGGTCCCGGCGGAGTCCGGGCCGGGTGGGCCCGGGCTGCCGCCGGTGCCGGGCGAGGGTCAGGTGCGGTCCGGGGCGAGGGTCCCGAGGGTTTCGGCGAGCCACTCCACCCAGAAGGTCTCCAGTCCGATCCCGGCCCGCAGCACCGCGTGCTGGAGCCGGTTCTCGGCGTCCGCCCTCTCGGCCGGGAAGTCGCGCCGCTCGATCTCCAGGTAGTCGGCCAACTGTGCGCGGTGCAGTGTCAGATGGCGTTCCAGTTCGGCCGCCAGACCGTCCGTGCCGACCACCGCCGCCGCCCGCAGCCGCAGCAGCAGCGGCTCCCGCACCGCGCGCGGCGCCGCGCCCTCGGCCGTCCAGCGGACCAGTTCCGCGCGGCCCTCCGGCAGGACCTCGTACTCCTTCTTCTGTCCGCGTACCGGTCCGTCCGGCTGGAGGGCCCGGATGTGTCCGGAGGCCTCCAGCCGCCCCAGCTCGCGGTAGATCTGCTGGTGGGTGGCGGGCCAGAAGAAGCCGATCGACTTGTCGAACCGCCTGGTCAGCTCCAGCCCCGACGACGGCTTCTCCAGCAGGGCGGTGAGGATGGCGTGCGGCAGCGACATGCCGACGATCCTAGAGGCGCAGCGGCCGGCCCGACCGTCGCGGCCACGTCCGCCCGGGACGGCAGTGCGCGGGCCCGGCTGCGGCAGCGGCCCCGGCCGGGCCATGAGCGGGGCTCATGCAGCACGGCCATGAGCGGAGCTCACGGGATGGACATATGAGCAGATCACATGGCCGCGCACATGAGCACCTCTCATGGCCCTACCCCATGAGCAACTCTCATCGCGCCCGCCCATGAGCAGGCCTCATGGACGCGCGCATGAGCAGCTCTCACGCGCGCGTCCCTGATCCGCTCAGAGCGCGGCGGCCAGCTCGGTGCCCTGCTTGATGGCCCGCTTGGCGTCCAGCTCGGCGGCCACGTCGGCACCGCCGATCACGTGCACCGACAGGCCGCGCTCGTGCAGCGCCTCGTACAGGTCGCGGCGCGGCTCCTGGCCGGTGCAGAGCACCACGGTGTCGACGGGCAGCAGCCGGCTCTCGCCGTCCACGGTGATGTGCAGGCCGGCGTCGTCGATCAGGTCGTAGGTGACGCCGGGGACCATCACCACGCCGCGGTGCTTGAGTTCGGTGCGGTGGATCCAGCCGGTGGTCTTGCCCAGCCCGGCGCCGACCTTGCCGGCCTTGCGCTGCAGCAGGTGGACGCTGCGCGGGGGCTCGGGGCGCTCGGGGGCACGCAGGCCGCCGCGCTCGCGGTACTCCGGGTCGATGCCCCACTTCGCCTGGAACACCGGCGGGTTGAGGCTCGCCTCGTCGCCCTGGTCGGTGAGGAACTCGGCCACGTCGAAGCCGATGCCGCCCGCGCCGAGGATGGCGACCCGCTCGCCGACGGGCGCACCGTCGCGCAGCACGTCGAGGTAGCCGACCACGCTGGGGTGGTCGATCCCCGGGATGTCGGCGGGGGTCCGCGGGGTGACGCCGGTGGCGAGGACGACGTCGTCGTAGCCCTCCGCGGCCAGTTGCCCGGCGGTGGCGGTGGCGCCCAGGCGCAGTGTGACGCCCAGCTCGGCGAGCCGGGTGCGGTAGTAGCGCAGCGTCTCGTCGAACTCCTCCTTGCCGGGGATGCGCCGGGCCACGTCGAGCTGTCCGCCGATCGCGTCGGCGGCGTCGTACAGGGTGACGTCGTGGCCGCGCTCGGCGGCGGAGACGGCGAAGGCGAGTCCGGCCGGTCCGGCACCGACGACGCCGACCCGCTTGCGCACCTTGGTGGGGGCGAGGACGAGTTCGGTCTCGTGGCAGGCGCGCGGGTTGACCAGGCAGGAGGTGATCTTGAGGCTGAAGGTGTGGTCCAGGCAGGCCTGGTTGCAGCCGATGCAGGTGTTGATGGCGTCGGCGCGGTCGTCGCGG
This sequence comes from Kitasatospora sp. NPDC059599, assembly GCF_042735125.1. Taxonomy (NCBI): domain Bacteria; kingdom Bacillati; phylum Actinomycetota; class Actinomycetes; order Kitasatosporales; family Streptomycetaceae; genus Kitasatospora; species Kitasatospora sp. NPDC059599. The sequence continues at coordinate 28,116 of NZ_JBHWCL010000095.1, forward strand.
GCCTTGGCGACGAAGTCGGGGTCGGCGAGCAGCGGGCGGGCCATCGAGACCAGGTCGGCGCTGCCCGCGGCGAGCAGGCCCTCGGCGATCTCGGGGGTGTTGATCCGGTTGGTGGCGACCAGCGGGATGCCGACCTTGCCCATGACCTTCTCGGTCACCCAGGCGAAGGCGCCGCGCGGCACCGAGGTGGCGATGGTCGGGATGCGGGCCTCGTGCCAGCCGATGCCGGTGTTGATGATGGTGGCGCCGGCGGCCTCGACGGCCTGGGCGAGCCGGACGACCTCGTCCAGGGTGGAGCCACCCGGCACCAGGTCGAGCATGGAGAGGCGGTAGACGATGATGAAGTCCTCGCCGACCCGCTCGCGGACCCGGCGGACGATCTCCACCGGGAAGCGCATCCGCCGCTCGTAGGGGCCGCCCCACTCGTCGTCGCGGTGGTTGGTCGCGGCGACGACGAACTCGTTGACGAGGTAGCCCTCGGAGCCCATGATCTCGACGCCGTCGTACCCGGCGCGGCGGGCGAGTTCGGCGCAGCGGGCGAAGTCCTCGATGGTCTGCTCGACCTGTTCGGCGGTGAGCTCGTTGGGCACGAACGGGCTGATCGGGGCCTGGAGGGCGCTGGGGGCGACCAGGTCGGGGTGGTAGGCGTAGCGGCCGAAGTGCAGGATCTGCAGGGCGATCTTCCCGCCGGCCTCGTGCACCGCGTCGGTGACCGCGCGGTGCTCGTCGGCCTCCTCCTCGGTGGTCAGCATCGCGCCGCCTTCCCAGGGGCGCCCGGCCTCGTTGGGGGCGATGCCGCCGGTGACGATCAGGCCGACGCCGCCGCGGGCGCGCTCGGCGTAGAACGCGGCCATCCGCTCGTAGCCGCCGGGGGCCTCCTCCAGGCCGACGTGCATGGAGCCCATGATCACGCGGTTGGGCAGGGTGGTGAAGCCGAGGTCGAGCGGGCTGAGCAGGTGCGGGTAGCGGCTGCTGCCGGGGGTGGCGCTCATCGACGTCTCCTGGGGCGCGGGCGGGGTGTCGTGGTTACCGCAGGGTAGGGGACGGGTCTCACGGTATGCAACTAGTTGCATAAACGCCCGAGGAGCACCGAGACCACCGAGGGGCCCACCGGAGGGGCCCACCGGAACCGAGCAGCCCCGCCGCTCCGGAGGGACACCCACGGGCCCGAAGCGGCCGAACGCCGGGCGGACCGTGGGGCGCCCGCGTATCGTCGTGTTCCGGACATCGCGGGCTCGGGAGAGGGGGCGGCCGTGCGAGGTGGCTCGGTGGCCGTGGTCGGGGGCAGCATCGCCGGGAGCGCGTTCGCCGGGGCCGCCGCCCGGCTGGGCGCGGAGCGGGTCGTGGTGCTGGAGCGCAGCCCGGGCCGACTGGAGGACCGCGGCGTGGGCATCTGCACCCACAACGACCGCTTCGACGAACTGGTCCGCGCCGGGCACCTGGCGGCGGACACCCGGCGCCACCGCCTCACCGTCCGCCGCTGGGTCACCCGGGGGCCGGCCGGCGGGGGCGACGGCCCCGACGGGCGCGGGCGGGTGCTCTGGGACCAGCCGTTCCCGTTCCACTCCCACCACTGGGCCGGGCTCTGGCAGGCCCTGCGCGAGCGGACGCCCGCGCGGGTCGAGTACCGCCTGGGCACCACCGTCACCGCGGTCGGCGGCGACGACGACGGCGCCTGGACCGAGGACGCCGACGGCGGCCGCCACCCGTACGACCTGGTGATCGGCGCGGACGGCTACCGCTCGGTGGTCCGCGCCGCGGTCTGCCCGCAGGCCGCGCCCGAGTACGCCGGGTACGTGTGCTGGCGCGGCAGCTACGACGACGCACTGCTCGCCGGACTGCCCGGCGGGGCCGCGGTCTGGCCGGAGGAGGAGTGCATCACCGTCTGCTACCGCGGCGGGCAGGTCGTGATCTACCGCATCCCCGGTCTCGACCCCGGCCGCACCCAGGTGAACTGGGTCTTCTACGCGCCGACCCCCGCCTGGCTGCGCCTGGACGGCCCGACCAGCATCCCGGCGGGCACCCTCACCGACGGCCGGCTGGACGACCTGCGGCAGCTCGCGGAGCGACACCTGCCGCCGTACTGGGCCGGGCTGGTCACCCTCACCCCGCGTGAACGGACCTTCCTGCAACCCGTCTACGACCTGGCGGCCCCGCACCGCACCGCCGGGCGGCTGCTGATCGGCGGGGACGCGGCCACCGTCGTGCGCCCGCACAACACCAGCGGAGCGGTGAAGGCGCTGCAGGACGCGCACGCCTTCGAGCAGGCCGGTCGCACGGCCGGCTCCTGGCCGGCCCTGCTCGCCACGTACGACCGCGAACGCAGCGCGGCCGGGCGGGAGTTGGTGGAGCTGGGCCGGACCCTCGGCCGGGCGCAGGTCACCGGGGCACCGGACTGGTCGACCATGGACGAGCCGGCGATGACCGCCTGGTGGCAGCACCAGCTCACCGGCGGCGGGGGTTTCGGCGGCCACGCGCTCGGACGGACCGAGCGCTCCTCGTGACCACCGAAACCCGGCCGGACCGCGTGCCGCGGCCGGGCGCCGTGGATCAGACGTTGACGCCGTAGTCGGTCGCGATGCCGCGCAGGCCGGAGGCGTAACCCTGGCCGATGGCACGGAACTTCCACTCGGCGCCGTTGCGGTACAGCTCGCCGAAGACCATCGCGGTCTCGGTCGAGGCGTCCTCGCTCAGGTCGTAGCGCGCGATCTCCTGGCCGTTGGCCTGGTTGACGATCCGGATGAACGCGTTGCGGACCTGGCCGAAGTTCTGCAGCCGGGCGTCGGCGTCGTAGATCGACACCGGGAAGACCACCTTGGCCACGTCGGCCGGCACCCGGTCCAGGTCGACCTTGATCTGCTCGTCGTCGCCGTCGCCGCCACCGGTCAGGTTGTCGCCACTGTGCTCGACCGAACCCTCGGGGCTGCGAAGGTTGTTGAAGAACACGAAGTGCTGGTCCGAGATCACCTTGCCGAGCGCGTTGCACAGCAGCGCGCTGGCGTCCAGGTCGTAGTCGGCCCCGGTGGTGGTGCGCACGTCCCAGCCGAGACCCACGATCACGGCGCTCAGACCGGGCGCCTCCTTGCTCAGCGAGACGTTGCCGCCCTTGGCCAGCGAAACTCCCACAATGCCCTCCTCGATCTCTCCCTGCGGACGAATCTACAACACTGTAGAGATCACGAGGATCCGTCTACAGGTCGGCTCCGCCCCGGGAATTTGTCCGGGGCCCTTTCAGGGGCCCCACCGGGAACCGATCGCGGCGGCCCCGGTACCGGGCGGGCCGCGCGGCCTTCCGGGCGCCGGGGCGGTGCCACCGACCTAGACTGTCGGTGGGTCCCCCCGGTTCCCCCGGTTCCCCCGGTTCCCCTGCATCACCGGTTCCCCCGATTTCCCGGTTCCGAATCCCGGTTCCCCGGTTCCGAATCCCGGTTCCCCGGTTGCGGCGCCCCCGAGGGAGGTTCGCCATGCGCCATCGGTACAGCTTCCACGTCGACCAGGGCGGACACTCCGTGACCGTCAACGTCCGCTCCGGCTGGATCACCGAGACCGAACTGCTGGTGGACGGCAAGGAGTGTGGCTTCCACCGCGTCCGGGGGCACGGCAGCTACCCGCTGACCCTCGCCTCCCAGCTCGCCGAGGAACCGCCCCGGCCGCTCACGGTCACCCTGGACCGCACCGGCACGGCCGAGCACCCGCTCTCCTGCGTCCTGGACCTCGCCGGCGCCGCCCACCCCATGCCGGAGAAGACCGCCCGCTGACGCCGCCCGCCGGGCCGCCCGGGCGGGCGGTTTGCCCTGGAATGCAGGGAAACCTTACGATCGCCCGTCCGCCTTCCACCGTCCCGCCGCCCCGGGCCGCCCGCCCCCTGCGCCCGCACCCACACCCACACCCTCCTCCCGACGAGAGCCTCCGCATGACCTCCCCCACGTCCCCCGCCACCCCTACCGCCCCGGCCGCCCCCGGCGTCTTCGACGACCTGCTGCGGGAGGCGATGACCGGTGCCGAGCGTTTCGGGCACCGCGAGCACGTCCGCCTCACCTGGCTCGCCGTGCGCCGGCACGGGGCCGCCGCCGCCCTCGACCTGATCGGTGACGGCATCCGGCGCACCGCCACCAGGGCGGGCGCGCCGCAGAAGTTCCACGTCACCATGACCCGGGCCTGGGTCGAGCTGGTGGCCCACCACGTCCACGCCGCACCGGACTCCGCGAAGGCCGGGGACACCACGGAGCGCGAGCACGCCGAGGGGACCCACGGTCCCGAGGTGACCCACGGCCCCGAGGTGACCCACGGCCCCGAAGGAACCGACGGCTTCGAGGAGTTCGCCGCCCGCCACCCCGAGCTGCTCGACAAGGAGCTGCTCACCCGGCACTACCGGCCCGGAACGCTCGCGGACGAGCGGGCCCGGAACGGCTGGGTCGAACCGGACCTGGCCCCCTTCCCCCGGGCCGATCAGTCGTCCTGAGCCTCCGCCAGGATCGCCTCGACCGCCTTGCGCGCACGGTCCGCGTCCCGCGTGACCAGCCCGATCCGGGTACGGCGGTCGAGCACGTCGGCGACGTCCAGCGCGCCCTCGTGGGACACGGCGTACGCGATCTCGGCGCGCGTCACGTCCAGGCCCTCGGCGACCGGCGCCAACTCCCCGGCTGCCAGCACCTCGTGGGCGGTGCCGCCGTGCCGGGCGAGCAGTGAGGCGGGCACCCCGCGCGGGGGCAGCGGACGGCTGTCCCGGTGGCCGGGGGCGCCGACCAGCGGAAGCCGGGCCGTCCAGCAGGCCCGGGCGGGCAGGCCGCGCAGTCGGACGGCGGCGTCCACCGCGTCCTCGGCCATCCGGCGGTAGGTGGTGAGCTTGCCGCCGACCACGGTGACCACCCCGGACGGGGACTCCAGCACCGCGTGCTCACGCGAGATGTCCGCGGTGCTGCCGCCGCCGGTGTCGATCAGCGGGCGCAGCCCGGCGTAGGCGCCGAGCACGTCGGCCCTGGTCAGTGCGGTGGCGAGAGCGGCGTTGACGGTGTCGAGGAGGAAGGCCAGCTCGGCCTCGGTGGGCTGCGGCTCGTCCGGGATCGGGCCCGGGGCGTCCTCGTCGGTCAGGCCGATCGCGATCCGGCCGAGCTGCTGCGGCAGGGCGAACACGAAGCGGCTGGTCGAGCCGGGCACCGGCACGGTGAGGGCGGCGGTCGGGTTCCCCAGCATCCCCGCGTCCACCAGGACGTGGGTGCCGCGGCTCGGGCGCAGCGTGATCGAGGTGTCCACCTCGCCCGCCCAGACGCCGGTGGCGTTGATCACCGCGCCCGCCCGGACGACCATGGCCTGCCCGGTGAGCACGTCGACCAGCCGGGCGGAGGTGCCGGTCACCTCCTCGGCCCGCACCCTGGTCAGCACGCTCGCGCCGTACTGCGCGGCGGTCCGGGCCAGGGCGACGACCAGCCGCGCGTCGTCGACGAGTTGGCCGTCGTGCGCGACCAGCGCGCCGCGCAGGCCCGCGGTGCGCACCCCCGGCACCAGCCGGCGGGTGCGGGCGGCGTCGATCCGGCGCACCCGGGGCAGGACCGCCGCCGGCGTGCCGGCGCTGATCCGCAGCGCGTCCCCGGCGTGGAAGCCCGCGCGGATCAGCGCGCCCTGCCCGGGGCGCAGCAGGTCCGGGAGCAGCGGCACCAGTTGGGGCAGTGCGCGGATCAGGTGCGGGGCGGTGCGGGTCATCAGCACGCCGCGCTCGACCGCGCTCTCCCGGGCCACCTTGATCCGGCCGGAGGCGAGGTAGCGCAGCCCGCCGTGCACCAGCTTGGAGCTCCAGCGGCTGGTGCCGAAGGCCAGGTCGCGGGACTCCACCAGCACCGTGCGCAGGCCGCGCGAGGCGGCGTCCAGGGCGGCGCCGGCGCCGGTGACGCCGCCGCCGATCACCAGCAGGTCGATGTGCGGGTCGTCGCCGAGCGCCTCCAGCTCCAGGGTGCGGCGTGCGGCGTTGAGTCGGCTCGTCCCCGCGAAGGGGCCGACGGCGGGCGTCGTCATGGGGCGAGGTATCCGTTCAGCGCTCTGGCCAGTTCGCGTCGCCAGGCCGGCTCGGGCAGCAGGGAGGCGACCATGCGGTGCGACTGGACGGTGGACTGGGCGATCAGCAGGACCATGGCGGCCAGTTCGAGCGGCTCCCCGGCACGGATCGAGCCGTGCGCCTGGCCCTGCTCGATGCCGCTGCGCAGTGCCTCCAGCAGGCCGCGCTGGCTGGCACCGAGCCGCTCGACCACGTACTCGAGCAGCAGGTCGGAGTCGTCGGAACGCAGCAGCGCGCCGAGCACCGGGTGGTCCCGCAGCCGGACGGAGACCTCGACGACCCGCTCCACGAAGGTCTCCCGGTCCTGGACGTCCAGTGCGGCGCCCTCCATGGTGGCCAGGATCTCCCGGGTGAGCAGCGCGCCGATCACCGCCCGGACGTCCGGCCAGCGCCGGTAGACGGTCGGCCGGCTGACCCCGGCGCGGCGCGCGATCTCGGCCAGCTGCGTGCGACGCACGCCGAGGTGGACGAGCAGGTCGGCGGCGGCGTCCAGGATCGCGTCGTCGGTGCTGCGGGGCCCGGGCGTCGCGGGCGGCTCGGCTGCGGTCGCCGGCTCGGCGTTACTACTTGACATGATGTGTGAAACTGTAACGCATGGCACCTGAGACGCAAGCGGGACCGGCCGGCGCCGCACTTCCGCTCCCCCCGATGAAGTGGGACGCCTGGGGCGACCCGGCCCTGGCCAAGGAGCTGTCCGCCGACATCAAGGGACTGCTCGCCGCCGCCCTCGGCGTCACCGGCGACGCCACCCCCGGCCCGAAGGCCGACGAGGTCGTGCTCAGCCCCTCCCGGATGACCGACGAGGACCTCCGGGCGCTCGCCGCCGCCGTCGGCGGGGCCCACGTCAGCGCCGCCGACGCCGACCGGCTGCCGCGCTCCGGCGGCAAGTCCACCCCCGACCTGCTGCGCCGCCGCAGCCGCGAGCCGCAGGACGCGCCCGACGCCGTCGTGCTGCCCGGCACCGAGCAGGAGGTCGCCGCCGTCCTCGCGGTCTGCGCCGAACGCCGCATCGCCGTCGTCCCGTTCGGCGGCGGCACCAGCGTCGTCGGCGGCCTCGACCCCGAGCGCGGCGCCCTGCGGGCCGTCGTCTCGCTCGACCTGCGCCGCCTGGACGGGCTGCTCGACCTCGACGAGACCTCCGGCGAGGCCGTCCTCGGCGCCGGCCTCACCGGCCCGGACGCCGAGGCGCTGCTCGCCGAACGCGGCTGGGAACTCGGCCACTACCCGCAGAGCTTCCGCTACGCCACCATCGGCGGCTTCGCGGCCACCCGCTCCTCCGGGCAGGACTCCGCCGGGTACGGGCGCTTCGACGAGATGGTGCGCGGCCTGCGGGTGGTCACCCCCGTCGGCGTGCTCGACCTGGGCCGCGCCCCCGCCTCCGCCGCCGGGCCCGACCTGCGCCAGCTCTTCCTCGGCTCCGAGGGCACCCTCGGGGTGATCACCGCGGTCCGGCTCCGCGTCCACCGGGTGCCCGCCGTCAAGGCCTACGAGGCCTGGAGCTTCCCCGACTTCGCCACCGGGACGGCGGCACTGCGCGCCGTCGAGCAGCAGGGCACCGGCCCGACCGTCATCCGGCTCTCCGACGAGGCCGAGACCATGGTCAACCTCGCCATGACCGAGCAGATCGGCGGCGCCCCCGCGGTCACCGGCTGCCTGGCCGTCACCGTCTTCGAGGGCAGCGCCGACCAGGTCGCCGCCCGCCACCGCGCCACCCGCGAGGTGCTGCTCGCCGCCGGCGCCACCTCGCTCGGCGAGGCCCCCGCCCGGGCCTGGGAACACGGCCGGTTCAACGCTCCCTACCTGCGCGACTCGCTGCTGGGCGCCGGCGCGCTGTGCGAGACCCTGGAGACCGCGGCCGAATGGAGCCGGCTCCCGGCCCTGCGGACCGCCGTCACCGGGGCGCTGACCGCCGCCCTGCCCGGCGCGCTCGTGCTCTGCCACATCTCGCACGTCTACCCGACCGGCGCCTCGCTCTACTTCACCGTCGTCGCCGCCCTCGGCGAGGACCCCCTCACCCGCTGGGGCGCCGCCAAGCACGCCGCCGGGGACGCCATCGTCGGCGCGGGCGGCACCATCACCCACCACCACGCCGTCGGCGCCGACCACCGGCCCTGGATGACCGACGAGATCGGCGACCTGGGCGTGCGCATCCTGCGCGCCGTCAAGGCCGAACTGGACCCGACGGGCATCCTCAACCCCGGCAAGCTGATCCCATGAGCCGCGCTCATGGGGCGCCCGGCCCGAGAACCGTCCGCAGGGTCGCCGTTCTCACCAACCCGGCGGCGGGCGCCGGTCACTCCGGCCCCGCCGCCGAGCGGGCCGTCGCCCGCCTGCGCTCCCGCGGCGTCGTCGCCGCACCGCACCCCGGGCGCTCCGCCGAGGACGGCCGCCGCCGCGCCCCCGAGGCGGCCG